>NZ_VRUT01000215.1:0-6263 GCF_008039465.1 Methylobacterium sp. WL120
GGCCGCCGCCGCCGAGGCGCCGCACCACCAGCACGATCACCGTCAGCACCGCGAAGATCACGGCGAAGATGGCGACGTACTGCACGACCGGAGAGCCGTCAGACCCGAACACGGACTGCAACCATTGCACGGACACTACTCTCGTTCTTCACGGGTCCGGGACGGCCCTACGCAAAACCACCCCGTCAGTATCACGGGCGCCCCCCCGCCGGGCAATCATCGTTAAGTCTTCGTTAACAGCTTCGCTCCGCGTGCCGCGGCCAAAAGCTTAACCCGACGTTAACCATGAGGGCGGCAGATTTTGCCGGGCGGCCGGAGACAGGGCCGCCGCGCAATCCGGAGCCCCACCGTGGCCGTCACCGACATGCCGCTGCTCGGAATGCTCCGCACCAAGATGCAGTGGCATCAGGCGCGCCAGAAGCTGCTCGCCGAGAACGTCGCCAACGCCGACATGCCGGGCTTTCGCCCGCGCGACCTCGCGCAGCCGAGCTTCGACCGCGCCACGGGCCTCGCGGCCTCGACGGGCAGCGGGATGACGCTGACCAATGCCGGCCACATCGCCGCCTCGGGCGACGCGGGCGTCGGCGCCGACCCGCGCCGCGTGACGGAATTCGAGATCCGCCCGAGCGGCAACGGGGTCAACCTCGAGGACGAGATGATGAAGTCCGGCGACAACCAGTCGGACTACCAGCTCGCCGCGTCGATGTACCAGAAGAGCCTCGACGTCCTGAAGATCGCCATCGGCAAGAAATGACCGGCGGAACAGACGTGATCGGAAGGGACTGAGCCATGGATTTCAACAAGTCGCTCACGATCGCCGCCGCCGGCCTCAAGGCGCAGTCCGGCCGGATGCGGATCATCGCCGAGAACATCGCCAACGCGGATTCCGCGCCCCAGAGCGCCAACGGCGAGCCCTACCGGCGCAAGATCCCGACCTTCAGGAGCCACGTCGACCGCGAGACCGGCGCGAACCTCGTCGAGGCGGGCCGCGTGCGCCGCGACATGACCGCCTTCCGGACCAAGTACGATCCCGGCAACCCGGCAGCCGACGCCAAGGGCGAGGTGCGCATGCCCAACGTCAACGGGCTGATCGAGAACATGGACATGCGCGAGGCCCAGCGCTCCTACGAGGCGAACCTCAACATGGTCACCACCGCGCGCCGGATGATCTCCCGCACCCTCGAGATCCTGAAGTAGGCGGAAGACCACCATGGCCAGCAGCAACTTCGCGGCGGGCGCCTACGCCGCCGTCCAGAACGTCGGCGCCTTCAAGGGCGCGCCGAAGATCCAGCCGACGCAAGGGGCGGGCGGCGACTTCACCCAGCTCCTGGGCCGGGCGCTCGACGGCGTCGGCGACGCCGGCCGCAAGGCCGACGCCCAGGGCATGGCGGTGGCCGCCGGCAAGGCCAACGTGGTCGACGTGGTCACGGCGGTGGCCGAGAGCGAGACCGCGCTGCAGACCATGGTCGCCGTGCGCGACCGGATGATCTCGGCCTACGAGGAGATCATGCGGATGCAGATCTAGCCGGACCAGGCCCAGCCCCGTTCCCGGGGCGGGCCGAGGCGTCACATCCCCAAACGGTTCGAGCAAGCATCCAGACCCATGACCGGACTCGCCATCCTCGACGTCGCGCGCGACGGCATCTTCGTCTTCCTCAAGGTCGCCGGCCCGCTGATGCTGGTGGCGCTGGCCGTCGGGCTCGTGGTCTCGCTGGTCCAGGCGCTGACGCAGATCCAGGAGCAGACCCTGATCTACGTGCCCAAGATCGTCTCGGTGTTCGCGGCCTTGCTGCTGATGCTGCCGTTCATGGGCGACGCGCTCGCCGGCTACATGACCCGCATTGCCGCGCGCATCGCCGCCGGACAGTGAGAAGAGACGAAGCGGGCGGCCGGCTGCTATGACGGCGCATGAACCTGCTCCTGCCCGGGATCGCGGCGGCCTACCTGCTGACCTTCGCCCGGGTCGGTACGCTGATCATGCTGATGCCGGGCGTCGGCGAGCAATCGGTCTCGCCGCGCATCCGGCTGTCCTTCGCCCTGCTGGTCTCGCTGCTGCTGTTCCCCATGGTGCGGCCGCTGCTGGCGGTGGGCTCCGACGCGATCGGCACGCCACGGCTGATCGGCCTGCTGTTCTCGGAGACGCTGGTCGGGCTGGTGATCGGGCTGACCGTGCGGATGATCCTCGCCGCGCTCCAGACCGCGGGCCTGATCATCTCGCAGCAGGTCGGCCTGTCCTACGCCATGACCGTCGACCCGTCGCAGGGCGGCCAGCAGCCGGCGCTCGGCAACTTCCTCTCGCTTCTCGGCATCACGCTGATCCTGGCGGCCGACCTGCACCACGTGGCGCTCGACGCGATCGGGCGGAGCTACGCGGTGCTGCCGCCGCAGGCGGTGCCGGCCTTCGGCGACGCGGCGACGCTGGCGCTCAAGGCGATCGGCCGCGGCTTCACCCTCGGCGTGCAGATCGCCTCGCCGTTCATCGCCTTCGGCATCCTGTTCAACCTCGGCCTCGGGGTGCTGTCGCGGCTGATGCCGCAGCTGCAGGTGTTCTTCGTCGCGGTGCCGGCCTCGGTGCTGATCGGCATGCTGATCCTGTTCGGCTCGCTCGGCGTGATGATGACCGTGTTCCTGGACGACCTCGGCCGCTACCTGCTGGAATTCGCCGGACGGTGAGCCGGTGTCGGACCATCGCGTGGTCGAGGCGCGGGTCCCTTCTCCCAGGGGGAGAAGGACAGGATGAGGGGCGTGAGTTTTCCGGCGAGGTCACGCCCCTCACCCCAGCCCTCTCCCCACGGGAGAGGGGGCAGGTCGGCGCCGAACGTGGACATATCCTAGTCCGTCTCGGGAGCCGCTGAGCCATGTCCGAGGGCACCGAGCAGGAAGACAAGACCGAAGAACCGACCCAGCGGCGCCTCGACCAGGCGATCGAGCAGGGCAACGTCGCGACCAGCACCGAGATCAACACCTTCGCGATCCTGGCGGCCTTCACCCTGGCGCTGGTGATCGCGGGGCCGAGCATCGCCCGCGGGCTCGTCGCCGAGATGCGCGGCTTCCTGATGAACGCCCACGCGGTGCCCGACGACCCGCACGCCATGGTGGGCATCGCGGGCCGTACCCTGACGATCTGGCTGCAGGCGCTCGCGGTGCCGGCCGGGCTCGTGGCGGTGGCGGGGCTGGCCGCCGGCCTGCTGCAGCACCCGCTGGTCTTCACCACCGAGACGCTCGGGCCGAAGTTCGAGCGGATCTCGCCGATGGCCGGCGTCAAGCGCATCCTCGGGATGGAGGCGCTGTTCCAGTTCGTGAAGGGCCTCGCCAAGATGGCGGTGGTCGGCGTCGTGGTCGGGACCCTGCTGTGGCGCGACCGGGACCGCCTCGAGGTGTTCGCCCGCCTCGACCCCGCCGCCTGCCTCACGGCGATCCTCGGCATCAGCATCAAGCTGCTCGGCGGCGTGCTCGCCATCCATCTCGCGATCACGATGGCCGACGCCCTGTACCAGCGCTACCGCTGGCGCCAGCGCCTGCGCATGTCTAAGGAGGAGATGAAGCAGGAGATGAAGGAATCCGACGGCAACCCCGAGGTGAAGGGGCGGATGAAGCAGATCCGCATGCAGCGGGTGAAGAAGCGGATGATGGCGGCGGTGCCGACCGCCACGGTGGTCATCACCAACCCGACCCACTACGCGGTGGCCCTGCGCTACGAGGCCGGGTTGGGAGCGCCGGTCGTCGTCGCCAAGGGCGTCGACTCCCTGGCCTTCCGCATCCGCGAGCTCGCCAAGTCGCACGACGTGCCGGTGCTGGAGAACCCGCCGCTGGCGCGCGCGCTCCACGCCACCGTGGAGATCGACGAGGCGATCCCGGCCGAGCACTACAAGGCGGTCGCCGAGGTGATCGGCTTCGTCATGCGCCTGCGCCGTCGGGCCGCGTGAGCGCGCCGAACGCACGGTTTGTCCACCTTCCTCGGCCAGACTAATCCGGGACCGACCGGAAGGCGGCCCCCGTCGGAAGTCGGCGCGTCCCGAAAGACAGCGCTTGCCGATCGGCGGGGTGAGGGCATAACCGGTCCTTCGTTTGTGGATTCAAGGCCCGATGCCGGATCTGAGTGGACCCACGCCCGCGGTTTCGGGCTCGATCGACCGGTCGGAACGGCCCGGGCGGGTCGGATTGCTGCTCGTGCTCGCCGGGCTGCTGGTCGGGGCGGCGATCGGGCTGTCGTTCGTGGCCAACGAGCAGGCGCAGTCGCTGATCATCTGGCTGCTGGCGCTGCTCGCCATGGCCGGCGTGTTCTTCCTGTTCGCGATGGCGATCGGGGCGATCCAGCTCAGCGGGCAGGGCGGGCGCGACGACATCACCAAGGCGATCGTCGACGCCGCCCCCGAGGCCACCGTCGTGGTCGAGGAGGGCGGCCGGCTGATCTACGCCAACGAGGCCTACCTGAACGTGGCGGGCGGCGACAGCTTCTCGACGCTGCGCCCGGTCGAGCGGATCTTCGTCGGCTCGCCGGAGGTGTCGGAGGCGATCTACCGCCTGTCGCAGGCCGCCCGCGACGGGCGCAGCCACGCCGAGGAGGTGCGGATGTCGCCGCCGCCGGCGGGCGGCGCGCGGGGGCGCGACTTCGCCTGGTACCGCATCCAAGTCCGGCCGCTGCCGCGGCCGGGACGGGCCGCCTCGCTCTGGACGGTGGGCGACATCACCGCCGAGCGCGAGCGCCAGGAGAACGTCTTCCAGGAACTCCAGCACGCGATCGACTACCTCGACCACGCGCCCGCCGGCTTCCTCTCGATCGATCCGACCGGCGCGATCGTCTACATGAACGCGACGCTGGCCGCCTGGCTCGGCTACGACCTCGCGGTGGTCGGCCCCGGCGGCCCGCACCTCTCCGAGATCGCGCCCGCCGCCGACGCGCTGATCCAGAACGCCGGGCTTCCGGGCGAGGTCCGCACCGACCGGTTCGACCTGGATCTCCGCCGCCGCAACGGCCACCCGATGCCGGCCCGGCTCTACCACCGCGTCGCCTTCGGCAAGGACGGCAAGCCCGGCGCGTCGCGCACCTTCGTCATCAACCGCTCCGCCGGCGCGGAGAGCGACGAGCCGCAGCGCGCGGCCGAGGTGCGGCTCGCGCGCTTCCTCAACAACTCGCCGATCGCCATCGCGACGCTGGACCGCTCGGGCCGGATCGCCCGGGCCAACGCCTCGTTCGCCCGCCTGTTCGGCACCCTGCCGCGGCATGCGGTGGCCGAATCCGCGGCCGGCGCCGAGGAGCCGAACTTCGCCGAATCGGTGGTCGAGCGCGACCGCCCGGCCCTCGATGCGGCGCTCGCCAAGGCGGCGAGCGGGCTCTCCGAGATCGAGCCGATCGAGGTCATGCTGGTCGGCAACGCCAACCGCTCGGCCCGGGTCTGGCTCAGCACCGCGGGCGGGGAGGGCGCCCCGGGGCAGGGGCAGGAGGAGGCCGACCGCGAGCCGCTGATCCTCTACGCCCTGGACACCACGGCCCAGCGCCAGCTCGAGCAGCAGATCGCGCAGACCCAGAAGATGGACACCGTCGGGCAGCTCGCCGGCGGCATCGCGCACGACTTCAACAACGTCCTCCAGGCGATCATCGGCTACTCGGACCTGCTTCTGGCGAGCCACAAGCCGACCGACCCGGCCTTCCAGGACATCATGCAGATCAAGCAGAACGCCAACCGGGCGGCGGGCCTCGTGCGCCAGCTCCTGGCGTTCTCGCGCCGGCAGACGCTGCGGCCGGAGGTGATGAACGTCGGCGAGGCGCTCTCGGAGCTGACGCTGCTGCTGAAGCGCCTGCTCGGCGAGCGCGTCGGGCTCGACCTCAAGCACGGGCGCGACATCTGGCCGGTGAAGGCCGACGTGAACCAGTTCGAGCAGGTGATCGTGAATCTCGCGGTGAACGCCCGCGACGCGATGCCCGGCGGCGGCCGCCTGCTGATCCGCACCGCCAACGTGCTCGACCCGGGCGCGGCGGCCAAACCCGACGGGCGCGGCGGCGCGCCGGCCGGCGATCACGTCCTGATCGAGGTGCTCGACACCGGCGAGGGCATCCCGCCCGACCTGATGGAGAAGATCTTCGAGCCGTTCTTCACCACCAAGGAGATCGGCAAGGGGACCGGCCTCGGCCTCTCGACGGTGTTCGGCATCGTCAAGCAGTCTGGCGGCACCATCGACGTGCAGTCGACGGTGGGCGAGGGCACCAGCTTCCGGATCTACCTGCCGCGCCACGAGCCCGCCGCCGACGCGCTGATCCAGAA
>NZ_VRUT01000216.1:0-6242 GCF_008039465.1 Methylobacterium sp. WL120
TCACGCGGCCACCGGTAGTACGTCACCGAACTCACACCGAGCGCGCGGATTGCATCGGCCACGCTCTGGCCCTGTGAGATCAGCACGTCCGCCTGACGGAGCTTCGCGACGATCTCCTCGGGCTTCGGGTGTTTTGCCATCTCGTCCGTCCTCCAGGCTCAAAAGCCATACCAAAGGGCGGACCACTTCAATGGGGGCTGACCAGCAGCTGCTGGGCGAAAGCGTTGCCGAGCAGCCGAGCTATCAGCGTATCCTGGCCCACCAAAACGGCAGCTTCGTCGGCCCAGCGATGGTCGGGGAGGGTGAGCGCCGTTTCGTGTTCACCCATGTCGGAGATCAGCCCCTGCAACTCAGCACCGCGATCCCGCCGGCGGATATCTATGCGGACTGGTGGCAGAAAGCCCTCGCCCTTGGTGGAACCGTACTGGCGCTCTGCGGAGCCACCATAGGGCTAACGTGGCTGTTCCGTTGCGAACTCGATCGGCGACGCGCTGCCGAGGTGGCTACGATCGCCCTCAACGTCGAGCTTGAACTGTTGGCAACGACGGATGGGCTGACCAGCTTGTCCAATCGTCGTCGCTTCGATGAGGTTCTCGCTCGGGAATGGTCGCGCGCGGTGCGAACCTCACAGCCGCTCTCGCTGATCCTGCTAGATGCAGACTCTTTCAAGGGGTTCAATGACCGTTACGGGCATCAGAGAGGCGATGAAGCCTTGAAGCTCATCGCTCGGGCGATTGAGGCGGTCATCGGCCGTTCTGGTGATACCGGCTACCGCGTCGGCGGCGAGGAGTTCGCGGTCATCCTGCCCGATACGGACAAGGAGGGCGCCAGGATCGTCGCCAGCCGCATCCAACAGGCTGTGGCCGGCTGGAAGCTCCCTCATGCCAGTAGCAATCACGCGGTGCTTACGGTGAGTTGCGGGTTGGCCCAGATCCCCGAGGCAGTTGCGATGGAACCCGCAGGGCTGTTTCGTGCTGCCGACGCCGCTCTCTACGAAGCCAAGAGATCGGGCCGCAACTGCGTTCGCGTTTCAGGTTCAGGGAGTCCTGAGCTGCGCTTGGTCGTTGGCTAACGCCAGCGGCTTCGCATCTCCTCGGCCATGTGAACCACGATCGCCTGGAGCATCGGCGCTGACGCTGGCGCACCGTGTTCCGGCGCGAGGCGATGTGTGACCTGTTTGGCGGGCTCTACCCGACCGCGAATAGGTCAAGCTGAAGCGCTGATCCTTGCCCCCTGCCCCGCCGGTCACCTCGTGAAAGCGTTTTGATCACCGGCAGGGCTCCGGTCCCCTTGGCATGCAGCACGGCTCCCACGATCTGACAGCCGTCGCCATGGTGATAAACGTAGGCTCGGCAGCCATCGGCCTGCAGGATCTCCTGAACAATCGCCTCGTCATCTGGACGTGCGTGCAAGGCATTCAGCAAACACGTCAGGCCAAGCGAGGCGACGTTCGAGAAGTAGAACTCGCGCTGGTATCCGGTCCAAATCTGGCGCTGGGCACCGATGCTGGTTCGCGAGAACGGATTGCAGGGCGAAACCACCGTGCTCTCATCCAAGACGAAGGCAGCGATCGCGTACCGATCCGCGATATGCGGGGCTGTTCGGATCGATGCAGCGAGCTGACGCTGAGGAATTGGCACGCGATCACATCCTGATACCGTCATGGACTGAGATCGGCTCGAACCACGAGTGATCCTGTCTCGGCGTGTTTCTCGAAGAAGAAGGCCCTAAAAGTTCAAAAAGAGCCATGAACCCGCCGGTTTCACTATGTCATTGCGAAACAGATCGTTTTACGAATTGCCGTCATGCCACAGCTCGTAGCCGTGCCCATCTCTAGGTTCGAACTTTGGATCCTGCGTCGTCCCCGCGATGATGGTGGGCGCATCGAGACACAGCGCATTCAGATCGAGGCGAACTCGGGGGATCAGGCGATCGCTCAAGGGAGGTTTCTCGCTGAGGCGATCCTTGAAGGCGGGATCGGTGTGGCGATGCTGACCAACGAAGCTGGTGCCCTGATCTGGTCGACGCGCAAGGACATGCCGCCCCCTACACCACTCGGCATGATCTGATCGATGCCCACCTGCTTTGGGTGGGTGTGACCAAGGCCAGAGAGATGCTGGCTGGGCACCAGTACCCGCTCGATGCGGAGCGTCCAGAGCCGCCATGGTGTTGCCAGTGGCAGAAAGTCGGCCTCATCAAGCACGTGCTCGGCCTGGTCGCCATGCGTGACCACCATGCGGAACGGCACCTCGCCCGGCGCCCCCATTAGCACGACCGTCAGGGTGTTGAAGCCGTCATGCAGCCACGACGTGACGTCGTGGTGGAAGCCGTCCTCCGTTGGATCGAGCCCCTCCAGCGCAGGCTGTGTCACCGCGTAGGTGTTGAGACTGACCATAGCGCGGCTCCCCGCGCCCCACAGTGTGAGACGCAGCCGCTCCCCGGCTCGAATGTGCATGATGTGCCCCGCTACAAGGGCCAAACTGACCGGTTCGCGGGTTTTCCACAACGGGAACAAGAGGCGAACGGCAACGCTTCATTAACCCTGTTGCCGGGGCGCTCCAGCCCCATTCCTTCCCTGAAGATCCGCCGGGCGGTCCAACAATAGGCAGCGTCGTGGCTTGGTCGGGCGACCGAAGGCGGTATAGCTCAAGTTCGCAAGCGCAATCGCGAGATAATACATCTAAAAGTTGAAAATACGGTTGTATCAAATGCAATCGAATTTCCTACCAGCCTGTATCGTTGCCTGAGGCATTCTAGGAGCAACAGGAGAGGCACCTAACCAGCGGTCTCCAGCCACCTATTTTCCTGCCAGGAAACTCAGACCATGATCGGCCCCATCCTCGCTTCGGTGTGCCTCCGTACCTTGGGATCGCCTGCCATCGGCTGGCCGGTGCGTGCCGTCATCGTTCTGGCATCGCGACTTGCATCACCCCGCGGCGGGGTCGCTTACAGCCAAGCCAACGCAATGGTCCCGGTTCGGTAGCTCATGGGATTAATGTGCGGCGGCGGGGCTCAAGCCGCCCGAGCAAGATCGCCCTCGATCGAGGCGAGCGCACGCTCCAGCGCCGCGAAGCAGACCGGGTCGAACGATGTGCCGAGATCTGCGCGCATAATGTCGAGCGCCTTCTCAAGCGACATGGCGGCCCGGTAGGGTCGATCCGCGGTCAAGGCATCCAACACGTCGGCTACCGAGACGATGCGGGTCTCGGGGGCGATCGCATCGCCACTCAGCCCGCGCGGGTAGCCCTTGCCGTCCAGCCGTTCGTGGTGGCCGCCGCCGATCAAGGCCATCTCGTGGAACACCGGGACGCGGGCCAGGATGGTCTCAGACAACGAGGCGTGATTGCGCATGTCACGCCACTCTGCATCGTCCAGCTTCCCGTTCTTGTCGAGGATCGCGTTCGAGACACCGAGTTTGCCGACATCGTGCAGAAGTGCGGCTCGCTTGAGCCAGCGGCGGCGTTCCCATGTGTAGCCAAGTTCGGCCGCAATCATGTCCGCGTAGACCGCGACCCTCTCCGAGTGGCCGGAGGTGAAGGGGCTCTTGGCATCGATGATTTGTGCGAAGGCACGGGCGATATCATCGAGGTAGTCTTCGTCCACGACGATAGGGCTGCCCGGTGCCAGGGCGAGCACCGCTGCCTCGACTTGGTCCGAGGCTAGGATTTCCCAGAAGCTGGGATCGGCCGCGACAGCCTCGAAGCAGGCAACGACCTGAGGATCGAACCACGTGCCTGAGCGAGCCCGGACTTCGGCGATCGCAGCCGCGGGGCCGGCGGCGGTGTGGAACACGTCCACCACCTGGGCGAGCAGGGCCACACGCGCATAGAGAGGGATTGCGGAACCAGCGATACGGTCTGGACGACCACCACCGTTCCAGTGCTCATCAAGTGCGTGAATGGCCTCGCAGACGCTGGCGGGGAAACGAAGCTGACGGGCGATCTCGGCACCACGCTGGCAGCGGGTCTGGATCAGGTCGTCAGTGATCGCTCCACCGTTCTGCAGAATGTTGAGAACGGCACGAAATCGTTCGGTCAGGCCTGCTTTGAGACCCGTGTGAGAAAAGACGAAGCCCAGCACCTTCGGCAGGCTGTCGCTTACCGTCTTAAAGTCACGCTTGAAGCTGAGATCATCCGAGAGATAGAGTTCGCAGATGCGCGCGGCGTTGCTGGAGCACCCGAGGTCCTTCAGCATCACCGTGTGGTAGAGTTCCCAGAGTTGCAGATCTGGTAGGCCCATCACTCGGCCGATGTTGAAGCCGACCCATGTCGAGCGCACGCAGTGCCCGACGGGCTGACCTTCCGTCAGATCGAGGGCATGGCTTAAAGAGCCAAGCACTTCCGACAGCTGGATCGTCCTGGCTTCCTCTCCGCCGCCTGATACGATCCGCATCGTTCTCGTCCAGCCTCTTGCCTTATAGATCTCGATAGGCGGCAAGACTGCCTGAAGAACCTGATCAAAGCGTTGCGCTGCCTCTCGCTCGCCAATTAGCCCCGAGCAGACTTTTCCAGTTTCCGCAAAAGTCGGGAGCGGACCCAGGGTGTGGGCTCCATCCGTGAGATTTCGAACGCTAGGTATCGCCACGAAAAAAAGTGCTTCCCTAACGGATGGTTTTATCTGACCAAACGTATGTGCGGACCCAAAGAGTTGTTTGGACATTGAGAAATAGTCTTCGACCGAGTGTTGCTAATAAGTCATATCGCAGACAATCACTCCAAGGCTACTGGTTGGGTCATACTAGTCACAAACCCCGGATGCCGCCCGTGCTGAAGTCCGTCGCCCTCGCCGCCGTCGCTTCGGTGACCCTTGCTGCCGCCGCAGGTGCCGCGGACCTTCCGCGCCGCGCTCCGCCGCCGGTGTTCACGCCGGTGCCGGTGTTCACCTGGACCGGGTTCTATGTCGGTGTGAACGCGGGCTACGCCTTCACCGAGAGCGACACGATCCGGACCACCGGGATCAACAACCTCGGCGCCGTCGGTACCCCGACCGCACCGGCTAACCTTCAGCTCAACGTCGACCGCAACCTCCGCCGTCCGTCCGTGAACATGGCAACCGAAGGCTTCAGCGGCGGCGGCCAGATCGGCTATAACTTCCAGTTCACGCCGGGCTCCGGCATCGTCGTCGGCGTCGAGGCCGACGCGCAGTACACCGACCTGAGCCGCAACCAGGTCCAGAACACCACCAACACCGCTTTCAACCCGAACGTCCTGATCAACAGCTACCGCACCGAACTCAACTATCTCGGCACCGTGCGCGGACGCATCGGCTACGCCTTCGACCGGGTGTTCGTGTACGGCACCGGCGGCTTCGCCTACGGCGACGTGACCCAGTCCGTCACCTTCCAGACCGGCGCGCCGGTGACCTATGCCGCCCGCCGCTCCAGCATGGAGACCGGCTACGCCTACGGCGGCGGCATCGAGTACGCGCTGCCGACGGAGTCGTTCCTGAACTTCTTCCGCGCCAGCGCCGTGACGATCAAGGGCGAGTACATCCGCTACGACCTTGGCAGCCGCAACCTGCTCGTTGGCACGACCGGCGGTCCCGGCCTCGGCTACATCTCGCGCATCTCGACCGAGGGCAGCCTCGCCCGCGCTGGCATCAACTACAAGTTTGGCACCTACTAGGACCGTCGGGCCATTCCCTTGGCTTGAGCGTCCCCAGCCCGATCAGACTGGCCGCTAGGTCAAGCAGCGCCTCAGGAGCAAGCCTCCTGGGGCGTTCGTCGTTTACCTAACGGCGGCTCCGGTCATATCCATGACGGACAACAAAAAAACGCGCCCTTTCGAGGCGCGCTTGAGTTATATATCAGTAGATGGAATAAGACCATCTCTATTATACCCGTATTTGGTCAACAGACAATACATCAGCCTAGAAATCAGAGCTAAAAATTACAGCAAGGCCGTGGTCCATGGCCTCGCCAAGAGCGTATGACACGTCGATGTTCCGAAGAGACCCGCTGAGCAGCCTTCAGGCTGGCTCGGCGACCTTCTTGCGCCCGCGGGCCTTCGGAGCTGCCTCGGGGGCTTCTACGCCCTCAGGAACCGCTTTCCGGCGCATCTGACCAAGGCCAAAAGAATGGGCAAGCGCGGACCGCTGTGCCGAGTAAGAGGCTGATTGTTGATTTCCGCTGAGAGTTGACCCGGCGGAGCCGGAAGTTTCCATCGAGAAGTGACCCGTGTCTGAACCCACCCCTGGCTTTTTGGTCGGGGGGTCATGGAGTGATCGACATGGCGTTATTGAGT
>NZ_VRUT01000217.1:0-6223 GCF_008039465.1 Methylobacterium sp. WL120
GCACGCGACCCAGCGGATCGCGGCCGCCGCCATCCCGCTGCCCGTCGCAACCGCGTCCGCCAGCGCCGTAGCCGCAACGGCGCGACCCACGCCGGAGGCGCCCGCCCCGGTCTCCGGGCTGACTCCGGTGACGCTGCCGAACACGTCGCAGCTTGCGAAGCCGTCCCGGTCCCCTGTGCGCGTCGCCGGCCCCTGGTGCCCGCCGGGCCGCGTCGTCGGCGCCGGGGCCGGGTTCTGCGAGATCAACTGAAGCCGCGGGTCCGACGCCGGAGCGCACCGGGTCGCCGAGGGTGGGCCGGGGCTGCCCTGTGAGGCGCCTCTGCGCAGCCCATCGCGCGCCGGCCTCTTTTAGATGCGGCCTGCGATATTTACCTCTATAAGCCCGGCCAACTCAGCCAAGGCCAGCCGTCTGCGGGAGACCGCAGACGGGCTTTCCCGTTTGCAGGTTCACGATGCTCGGTGCCCTCGCCAAGAAGATTTTCGGCTCGTCGAACGACCGGCGCGTGAAGGGCTATCGTCCCCGCGTCGCCGCGATCAACGAACTCGAAGCCGAGATCCAGGTCCTGTCCGACGAGGCCCTGCGCGCCCGCACCGACATGCTGAAGGCGGAACTCGCCGCCGGCAAGAGCCTCGACGACATCCTCGTTCCCGCCTTCGCCACCGTGCGCGAGGCGGCCAAACGCGTGTTCGGCCAGCGCCACTTCGACGTGCAGTTGATCGGCGGCATGGTGCTGCACGAGGGCGGCATCGCCGAGATGAAGACCGGCGAGGGCAAGACTCTCGTCGCGACGCTGCCGGTCTACCTGAACGCGCTGTCGGGCAAGGGCGTCCACGTCGTCACCGTCAACGACTACCTCGCGGCCCGCGACGCCGAGTGGATGGGGCAGGTCTACCGCTTCCTCGGGCTCACCGTCGGCACGATCGTGCACGGCCTCGACGACGAGCAGCGCAAGGACGCCTACGCCTGCGACATCACCTACGGGACCAACAACGAGTACGGCTTCGACTACCTGCGCGACAACATGAAGTACGAGATGTCCCAGCTGGCGCAGCGGGGGCACAACTTCGCGATCGTCGACGAGGTCGACTCGATCCTGATCGACGAGGCGCGCACGCCGCTGATCATCTCAGGGCCGGTGGACGACCGCTCGGAGCTCTACGTCACCGTCGACGCGCTGATGCCGATGCTGGTACCGGCCCACTACGACCTCGACGAGAAGCAGCGCACCGTCTCGCTCACCGAGGAAGGCAACGAGTTCATCGAGGATGCGCTCCGCGACGCCGGCATCCTCAAGGAGGGCGACCTCTACGACGGCCACAACGTCACCATCGTCCACCACGTGAACCAGGCGCTTCGCGCCAACACCCTGTTCACGCGCGACAAGGACTACATCGTCAAGAACGACGAGGTGGTGATCATCGACGAGTTCACCGGCCGCATGATGCAGGGCCGGCGTTACTCGGAGGGCCTGCATCAGGCGCTCGAGGCCAAGGAGCGGGTGACGATCCAGCCCGAGAACCAGACGCTGGCCTCGATCACCTTCCAGAACTTCTTCCGGCTCTACGAGAAGCTCGCAGGCATGACCGGCACGGCCTCGACCGAAGCCGACGAGTTCGCCGAGATCTACAAGCTCGAGGTCGTCGACATCCCGACCAACAAGGAGGTCGAGCGCGTCGACGAGGACGACCAGGTCTACCGGACCGTCGAGGAGAAGTACGCCGGCATCATCGAGGAGATCGAGACGGCGCATGCGCGCCATCAGCCGATCCTCGTCGGCACCGGCTCGATCGAGAAGTCGGAGCTGATCGCGGAGCTGCTGAAGAAGGCCGGCTTCACCCTGCTCGACTATTCCGACCCGAACGCGCTGACCGACGTCTACGCCGCAGCCCGCGAGGGACGCGTGACCAAGCGCTTCGCGGTGCTGAACGCCCGATTCCATGAGCAGGAGGCCTACATCGTCGCCGAGGCCGGCGTGCCGGGCGCGATCACCATCGCCACCAACATGGCCGGCCGCGGAACCGACATCAAGCTCGGCGGCAACGTCGAGATGCGCGTCGAGAAGGAGCTCGCCGGGCTTGAGGACGGCCCGGAGCGCGACGCCCGGGTCGCCGCGATCAAGGCCGAGATCGCCGAGAACCGCACCAAGGTGCTGGCGTCGGGCGAGCCGGCCAACCCCGAGGCCGGCCGCAAGAAGGCGCTTCCGGGCGGCCTCTACATCATCGGCACCGAGCGCCACGAATCGCGCCGCATCGACAACCAGCTTCGCGGCCGCTCCGGCCGCCAGGGCGACCCCGGCCGCTCCAAGTTCTTCCTGTCGCTGCAGGACGACCTGATGCGGATCTTCGGCTCCGACCGCATGGACGGCATGCTGCAGAAGCTCGGCCTGGAGCAGGGCGAGGCGATCATCCACCCCTGGATCAACAAGGCGATCGAGAAAGCGCAGCAGAAGGTCGAGGCGCGCAACTTCGACATGCGCAAGAACGTGCTCAAGTACGACAACGTCATGAACGACCAGCGCAAGGTGGTGTTCGAGCAGCGCCGCGACTTCATGGGCCAGGACAGCGTTGCCGAGACCGTCGAGGAGATGCGCCAGGCGACGATCGACGACCTCGTCGCGACCCACATCCCCGAGAACGCCTACGCCGAGCAGTGGGACGTGGTGGGCTTGCGCGAGCGCGTCACCGAGGTCCTGAACCTTCAGGAGCCGATCGAGGATTGGGCGAAGGAAGAGGGCATCGCCGACGAGGAGATGCGCGAGCGCCTGAAGAAGGCGGCCGACGCCGCCTACGCCGCGCGCTCGGAGAAGAACGGCGCCGAGGTGATGACCTACATCGAGAAGCAGGTGCTTCTCCAGACCCTCGACCACCTCTGGCGCGAGCACCTCGTGACCCTCGACCACCTGCGGCAGGTGATCGGTTGGCGCGGCTTCGCCCAGCGCGACCCGCTGAACGAGTACAAGTCCGAGGCCTTCGACCTGTTCAATGGCCTCGTCACGCAGCTGCGCGAGCAGGTCACCAGCCAGCTCTCGCGCGTGGAGATCATGTTCCAGGAGCCGGAGGCGCAAGCGAACCCGTTCGGCCAGTCCCCCGGCCTGTCGCAGATGTTCGCCCAGCACCTCGACCCGGTCACCGGCGAGAACGAGATGGACCGTGACGGCCGCGGCTCCGGCAGCGACGGCGGCGGCGGACCGGCCTACGGCTACGCGGCGCAGGGGCTCTCGGCCGACGGCGCCGTGCTGGAGCGCGACCCCGACGACGCCACCACCTGGGGCCGCGTCGCCCGCAACGAGCCCTGCCCGTGCGGCTCGGGCAAGAAGTACAAGCACTGCCACGGCAGCTACTCGGCCTGAGAGGGCGATTCTCCCTGCGCCTCTGCGGCAAAGGGAGAATCGCAGCGGGTATCCATGACGACCGTCTTCATCGCGGGCGCCGGCACCGAGATCGGCAAGACCTACGTCACGTCGGCGATCGTGCGGCGGCTGCGGGCCGACGGGCGTGACGTGCGGGCGCTGAAGCCCGTCGCGAGCGGCGTGCCGCCGGTGGGCGACCCCGGGTTCGCGGACAGCGACACGGCGCGGCTCCTGGCGGCGCAGGGTGTCGCGGTGTCGGAAAATTCGGTCGCGGCCTGCTCGCCCTGGCGCTACGCGGCGGAGCTCGCCCCTGACCAGGCGGCGGCGCTGGAGGGCCGCACGCTGGAACTCGAGGCGGTCGTCGCCTGGTGCCTCGAGCGGATGGAAGCCGAGGCCGGCACGCTGCTGATCGAGGGCGTCGGCGGCCTGATGAGCCCGGTCACCCAGGAGGCGACCGGCCTCGGCTGGCTCTGGTCGCTGGCCTGCCCCGCCATCCTGGTTTCGGGCAGCTACCTCGGGGCGATCAGCCACACGCTCACGGCCTACGAGACCTGCCGCGCCGCCGACGTGCCCGTGCTTGCGATCGTCGTCAACGAGAGCCCCGGCGCCCCGACGCCGCCGGAGACGGTCGCCGAGGCGATCGGCCGCCATGTCGAGGTGCCGGTGATCGTGATCGCTCGCGACGCGCCCTGCCCCGACGCGCTCGCCGCCCTGGTCTGACGCCCGGCCGACACACATCCTCGCGATCGTCGGCCACGGCGCACGGTTCCGATGGACGGGCGACCGGCGCCTGCTAGCGTCGCGCCAAGAAACGACGAGGGCGCCCGGTGAGCGAAAGTCATGACCGCGCGGAGGGCGGCGCGAAGCCTTCCGCCGCGCAGGGGTTCCGCCCCGCCCTGCTGCTCGGCGCGCTCGGCGTCGTCTACGGCGACATCGGCACCAGCCCGCTCTACGCCTACAAGGAGGCGGTCCGCGCCGCGAGCGGCGGCGGCAACGCCGACCCGATCGCGGTGGTCGGCGCCGTCTCGCTGATCCTGTGGGCGCTGATCCTGATCGTCTCGCTGAAGTACGCGGTGCTGATCCTGCGGGCCGACAACGGCGGCGAAGGCGGCATCGTCGCGATGCTGGCGCTGCTCGGCGCCCGACACGCCAAGCCGCGCTCGTGGCAGGCGTTGCTGCTCGTCGTCGGGCTGATCGGCGCGGCCTTACTCTACGGCGACGGCGCGATCACCCCGGCGATCTCGGTGCTGTCGGCGATCGAAGGCCTGAAAGTCGATGCTCCCGCGCTCGGCCGCTACGTCGTGCCGATCACCATTGCGATCCTCGTCGCGCTGTTCCTGGTGCAGAGCAAGGGCGTCGCCTTCATCGGGAAGATCTTTGGTCCGGTGATGCTGCTGTGGTTCCTCGTCCTCACGCTGATGGGGCTCGGCGGAATCCTGCACAAGCCGGAGATCCTGGCCGCCGCCAACCCGCTGAAGGCGGTGGAATTCCTGTTCCATGCCGGCTGGCACGTCAGCTTCGCGATGCTGGGCGCGGCCTTCCTCGCCGTCACCGGCGGCGAGGCGATGTATGCCGACCTCGGTCATTTCGGCGCCCGGCCGATCCGCATCGCATGGTTCGCCCTGGTGCTGCCGGCGCTGGTGATCAACTATTTCGGCCAGGGCGCGCTGCTGCTGGCCTCGCCCGACGCGATCGAGAACCCATTCTACCGGCTCGCGCCGGGCTGGGCGCATTACCCGCTGATCGGGCTCGCCACGATGGCCACGGTGATCGCCTCGCAGGCGATCATCTCGGGCGTCTTCTCGCTCACCCAGCAATCGGTCCAACTCGGCTTCCTGCCGCCGATGCACATCGTCCAGACGGCGTCCGAGGAGCGCGGGCAGATCTACGTGCCGGCGGTGAACTGGCTGCTCGCGGCGGCCACCATCGCCGCCGTCGTTGTGTTCGAATCCTCGGACGCCCTCGCCGGCGCCTACGGCATCGCCGTGTCGCTGCTGATGGCGATCACCACGCTGCTCGCCGCGCTGATCGCCCGCAAGTGGGGCTACAACCTCGTCGCGATCCTCGCGGTGAACGGTTTCTTCCTGGTGATCGACCTCGTCTTCCTCGGGGCCAACAGCGTAAAGCTGTTCGAGGGCGGCTGGTTTTCGCTGGTCCTCGCCGGCATCGTCGCGCTGATGATGCTGACGTGGCGGCGCGGCAACCAGCTCGTCGAGGAGGCGCGCGCCGGCCTGCGGCAGCCGGAGGACGCGTTCCTCGCCGGGCTCCAGCACCGCGACCTCGTCCGGGTGCGGGGCACCGGGGTGTTCCTGTCGGCGGCGACGCACGGCATCCCGCTGCACCTGTCGCGCTTCGTCGAGCGCAGCCATGCCCTCCCCGAGCGGGTGCTGATCGTCTGCGCCCAGTACGAGGAGACCCCGACGGTGCCGCGGGACGAGCGCGGGCACGTCACGATCCTCGCCCCCGACTTCTACCGGGTGACCCTGCGCTACGGCTTCATGGAGGACGCCTCGATCCCCGACGGGTTGGCCTGCGCCGTCGAGCACCGCCGGCTGCCGCCGCAGATGCTCGACGACCTCACGGTGTTCATCGGCCACGAGACCATCATCCCGAAGAACGACCACCGTGGCATGCAGCCCTGGCGCGAGAGCCTCTACGCCTTCATGCAGCGAAACGCCGAGCGCACAGGCGCCTTCTTCGGCGTTCCGACCCGGCAGGTGGTGGAGGTGGGGACCGAGATCGAGATCTAGCAGGCTGCTGCAGAAGTCTGGCGTGGCGCTCGATTTGGATCGTCAGGGCTGTTTTTCGAGATCAGCCCACCTCGACGCGGCTCGATCCGCCAGCTTCGATGGTACTCCAGGTCGCGGGCTGCG
>NZ_VRUT01000218.1:0-6198 GCF_008039465.1 Methylobacterium sp. WL120
GCCACGCCCTCGACGACGCGGCGGTCGCGGCCCTGCCGCTGGCCGGCGGGCTGGAGCCCGTCACCACGGCCCTTGGCGAGGCCCTGCTCGCCGCCTTCGGGGCGCCGCCGGACCCTTGAGCGCCACGGGCGGGACGGCGCCGGGCACCACGCCCGCCTTCCCGTGGGACGACGCGCTGTCGCTGGCGCTCGGGCGCCTACGCTGGCGGCCGCGCGACCTCTGGCGCGCCACGCCGCATGAGCTGCTCTTCGCCGCCGGGCTCCGAGCCAGTGGCGCCGGGCTCGGCCGCGACGGGTTGGCGCGGCTGATCCAGGACCATCCGGACACGGCGTGAGGCCGGTCCGCGCTTGCAGGAGAGACCCATGGCGGAGACCGACCTCGACCGGGCGAACGCCGCCCGCATCAAGCAGCTCGACACCCTGGACAAGCTCGCCCAGCGCTTCGGGCAGAGCCTGTCGACGGCCCTGACGCGCAGCCTCACTTCCGGGCGCCAGCTCGACGGGGTGCTCGGCTCCCCCGGGACGCGCCTAGCCGGAACCGCGGTCCGGGCGGCGCTGAAGCCGGTCCGCACCGGCATCACCGGCCTGGTCAACAGCCTGCTCGGCTCCGCCGTCGGGGCGGACGCGGCCTTCGCACGGGGCGGCGTGCTCCAGGGCGGCCGGGTGCGGGCCTTCGCCGGCGGCGGGGTGGTCGCGGCCCCGACCTACTTCCCGATGAGCGGCGGCACCGGCCTGATGGGCGAGGCCGGGCCGGAGGCGATCCTGCCGCTCCGGCGAGGCTCCGACGGCCGCCTCGGGGTCGGCACCGGACCGGGCGGGCGGCCGGTCGCGGTCACCGTCAACATCGCGACGCCGGACGCGGCCTCGTTCCGCAAGTCCGAGGCGCAAGTCACCGCGAGCCTCGCCCGCGCCGTGGCCCGCGGCCAGCGCGCGCTGTGAGTGCGGGCGCCATCACGGAAGGATTGCCGATGCCGGACGATTTCCACGAGGTGTCCTTTCCCCTCGACGTCGCGCTGCGCGGCAGCGGCGGCCCGACCCGGCTGACCGAGATCGTCACGCTCGCCTCGGGGCGGGAGCACCGCAACAGCCGCTGGGCCGATTCCCGGCGCCGCTACGACGCCGGCTTCGGCATCCGCTCGCTCGACACGCTCCACGCCGTGCTGAGCTTCTTCGAGGAGCGGCGCGGTCGCCTCTACGGCTTCCGCTATCGCGACCGGGTCGACTTCCGCTCCGGGCCGCCGGGCCGGGTGCCGGCGCCGACCGACCAGCGCCTCGGGGTCGGCGACGGGGCGTCACGGGCGTTCGCCCTCGTGAAGACCTACGGCACCGGGCCGACGCCCTACCGGCGGGCGATCGCCAAGCCGGTGGCCGGCAGCGTGCGGGTGGCGGTGGCCGGCGTCGAGACGCCCGCGCAACGCTTCGCCTGCGATCCCGCCACCGGGCAGGTCGTCTTCGCCGCCGGCGCCGTGCCCCCGGCGGGCGCCGTCGTCACCGCGGGCTTCGCCTTCGACGTGCCGGTCCGGTTCGACGCCGACGACCTCGTGATCAACCTCGAAGCCTTCACCGCGGGCGAGATTCCCAAGGTGCCGCTGGTCGAGATCGTGCCCTAGGGAAACTGCAACCATGCGCGACCTGCCGCCCGCCTTCGCCGCGCATCTGGCCGGCGGCGTGACGACCCTCTGCCGCTGCTGGGCCTGGGCCCTGCGCCGCCGCGACGGCGTCGCCCTCGGCTTCACCGACCACGACCGCGATATGACGATCGCCGGCCTGACCTACGCCGCCCGCACCGGCCTGGAGGCGGCGGAGGCCGCGGCCGAGCTCGGCTTCGCCGTCTCCGGCGGGGATGTCTCCGGCGCGCTGTCCGGGCTCGGGCTGACCGAGGCCGACATCGCCGGCGGGCTCTACGACGGCGCCGCCGTCGAGACCTGGCTGGTGGACTGGACCGACCCGGACACCCGCCTGCTCCTCGACCTGGGCACGCTGGGCGAAATCCGCCGGGCCGGCGACGCCTTCGTGGCAGAGGTCCGCGGCCTCGCCGACCGGCTCGACGCCGAGCGCGGCCGCACCTACCGCGCCACCTGCGGCGCGGACCTCGGCGACGCCCGCTGCGGCGTCGACGTGGCGCGGTTTCGCACGGCCGGCACGGTCGATCGCTTGGCCGAACTCGGCACGCTCGCCGTGTCGTTCGCCGGCATCGTCGCCGACGGGCTGTTCACCGGCGGTCGCCTGACCTGGACCGGCGGCGCCAACCTTGGTCTGTCGGGCGACGTGCGCACGCATCTCGGCGCGCTGGTCGAGCTGTGGGAGGCGCCGCCGCGCGGCGTCGCGCCGGGCGACGCCTTCACCCTCGTCGCCGGCTGCGACAAGCGCCTGTCCACCTGCCGCGGCACCTTCGCGAACGCCCTGAACTTCCAGGGCTTTCCGCACATG
Organism: Methylobacterium sp. WL120; assembly: GCF_008039465.1. NCBI lineage: Bacteria > Pseudomonadati > Pseudomonadota > Alphaproteobacteria > Hyphomicrobiales > Methylobacteriaceae > Methylobacterium > Methylobacterium sp. WL120. The sequence continues at coordinate 2,430 of NZ_VRUT01000218.1, forward strand.
CCGGGCAACGACTTCGTCGTGCGCTACGCCCCCGGCGCGGGCCCCGGCCTCGACGGCGGCTCGCTGTTCCGCTGAAGGATTTTTCGATGCGCAACCGGTTCGACGGCGCCGCGGTCGAGGCCGAGGCCCGGCGCTGGCTCGGCACGCCCTACCGGCACCAGGCCTCGCTGCTCGACGTCGGCTGCGACTGCCTCGGCCTGCTGCGCGGCGTCTGGCGCGGCCTTCTGGGCGACGAGCCCGAGGCGCCGCCGCCCTATGCCGGCACCTGGGCGGAATCGGCCGCCTCCGGCACCGACCCGTTCCTGGAGGCCGCGTCCCGCCACCTCCTGCCCGTCGCGGCCGACCTCGCACGCCACGCGCCCGCTCCCGGCGAGGTGCTGCTCTTCGCCTTCCGCGCCCACCTGCCCGCCCGCCACTGCGCCATCGCGACCGGTGCCGGCATGATCCACGCCCACGACCACGCCGCCGTGACGGAGGTGGCCTTCACGCCCTGGTGGCGGCGGCATCTCGTCGGCGTGTTCCGGTTCCCGGCGCAGTGAGGATGCGACGGGAAGCGCCCCGCGCCCTCGCTTCGGCTGCCGCGGGCACTTCCGACGCGCTCAAACCCGCGACGCGACCGTCAGCTTGACACCGAGGACATCCATGACCTTGCGGATCGTCTCGTAGCGGAGCTTCGACCCCGGTGTCAGAGCCTTGTACAGGCTCTCTCGCCCGACACCCGCCTCGCGCGCGATCTGCGTCATGCCCCGCGCCTTGGCGACATCGCCGAGCGCTGCGACGAACAAGTCGGGATCGGGGTCGGCCAGAGCCGCGGCGAGGTATTCGGCGATGGCCTCTTCGCTGTCGAGGAACTCGGAGGCGTCGAAAGGCGTGAAGCGCATCAGGAGATCCGATCAAGGTCGCCGGCCATCACCTTCGCCTTCTGAATATCACGGCTCTGGCTGGCTTTGTCGCCGCCGATCAAGAGCAGGTAGAGAGCCGCTCCTCGATGGAGATAGTAGAGGCGGTAGCCCGGACCATGATGGATGCGCATCTCGTCGACGCCATCCCCCACCGGTTCGACATCTCCGAAATCGCCCAGCGTCGCTGACCGGATGCGTGAGGCGATGCGGGCCTTCGCTCAGCCAGCCCCTGAACGCGTCGGACATCAGGATCGTCGCGACAGTCTGGATCGTATCCGACCGGATACGATCCCTTAAGCCTTCGAATGTGCCCGCCCCACATCTCCACCACGGAGCCCGCCATGGCCACGCTGATCCTGTCCACGGCGGGGGCGGCGGTCGGGATCGCGCTCGGCGGGCCGATCGGCAGCGTGGTCGGACAGGCGGTCGGCGCCGTGGCGGGGGCCGGCCTCGACGGCGCCCTGTTCGGGGCGGGCGCGAGCCCGCGGTACGTTGCCGGCCCGCGGCTGTCGGACGTCGCCGGCCTGTCCTCGACGGAGGGCGACCCGGTGCCGCGCGTCTACGGCCGGGCGAAGCTCGGCGGCACCCTGATCTGGGCGACGCGACCGCTCGAGGTCGCCAACACCGCCGTCGAGCGCGCCGCCGCCCCGTCGAAGGGCGGCGGCGGGCAGAAGACGGTGCGGACCAGCTACGCCTACTTCGCCAACCTCGCGGTCGGCCTGTGCGAGGGCGAGATCGCCCTCGTCCGGCGGATCTGGGCGGACGGGACCGAGCTCGACCGCACCGCGATCACCTGCCGCGTCCATGTCGGCGCGGCGACCCAAGCGCCCGATCCGCTGATCGTCGCCAAGGAGGGGGCCGACGCGCCGGCCTATCGCGGCCTCGCCTACGTGGTGTTCGAGGGGCTGCCGCTGGCCGATTACGGCAACCGCATCCCGCAATTCGCCTTCGAGGTGGTGCGGCCGGTCAACGGCGTCGCGCCGCTGGTCCGCGCCGTGAACCTGATCCCCGGCGCGTCCGAGTTCGGCCTCGATCCCACCGGCGTCACCATCGACCTCGGCCTCGGGCGGACGCAGGCCGCCAACCGGTTCCAGCTGCAGGCGGCGAGCGACGTGGTCGCGTCGCTGGACGCGCTTCAGGCGCTGTGCCCGAACCTCGCCCGCGTCGCGGTGGTGGTGGCGTGGTTCGGCGACGACCTGCGCGCCGGACAGTGCACGGTCGCCCCGCGGGTCGAGATCGGCACCAAGGCGACCGTCGGCGACACCTGGCACGTGGCCGGCCTCGACCGCGCGCAGGCCCGGTCGGTCTCGACCGCGCCGGACGGAACCCCGGCCTACGGCGGCACGCCCTCGGATGCGGGCCTCGCTCGCCTCGTGGCGGAACTCGCCCGCCGCGGCCTAGCGGTGGTGCTCTACCCGTTCGTGATGATGGACGTCGCGGTCGGCAACGCGCTGCCCGACCCCTACCGGCCCGGTGCGCTCGGCCAGGCGGCCTACCCCTGGCGCGGCCGCATCACCTGCGATCCCGCCCCCGACCTGCCCGGCTCGCCCGACGGGACGGCGGCGGCCGAAGCGCAGGTGCTGGCCTACTTCACGGGTGCGGAAGGCTACCGCCGCCAGGCGTTGCACTATGCCGACCTCGCGGCCGGCTGGGCGGCCGTCGGCACGCCGCTCGCCGGCTTCGTGCTGGCGAGCGAGCTCGTCGGCCTCACCCGCGTGCGCGGCGCCGGCGAGGGCTACCCGGCGGTGGCGGCGCTGATCGACCTCGCCCGCGCGGTGCGAACGCGGCTCACCCACGGCGAGACGCTGGTCTACGCCGCCGACTGGACCGAGTACGGCGCCCACGTCCGCGACGGCGGCGCGCGCGTGCGCTTCCCCCTCGACGCCCTGTTCGCCGACCCGAGCCTCGACGCGGTCGGAATCGACTACTACCCTCCGATCTCGGACTTTCGCGACACCCCCGGCCACGCCGACCTCGCGGAGGCCGACGCGATCTACGATCGCGGCTATCTCAAGGCCCGCCTCGGGGCCGGCGAGGCCTTCGACTGGTACTACGCCGACGCGGCCGCCCGCGCCGCGCAGGTCCGCACCCCGATCACCGACGGCGCCTACGCCAAACCCTGGACGTTCCGGGCCAAGGACCTCGTCGGCTGGTGGTCGAACGCCCATGTCGAGCGCGACGGCGGGGTCGAGACCCGCGCCACCGCCTGGGTGCCGCGCGGAAAGCCGATCTGGCTCACCGAGGTCGGCGTGCCGGCGGTGGACAAGGGTACCAACGGCCCCAACGTCTTCCCCGACCCGAAATCCTCCGAGAACGCCTACCCGCCGGCCTCGCGGGGCCTGCGCGACGAGCTGATTCAGCTCCGCGGCCTGGAGGCGATCCTGTCCCGGTTCAACCCCGCCGCGGCGGGGTTCACGGCCGCCGACAACCCGCGCTCGCCGGTCTACGGCGGGCCGATGGTCGATCCGCGCGCGGTCTTCGTCTGGGCCTGGGACGCGCGGCCCTACCCGGCCTTTCCCGACCAGGGCTCGGTCTGGGCGGATGCCGGCAACTGGCGGGTCGGCCACTGGATCACCGGCCGGATCGAGGGCTGCGACCTCGACCGGCTGATCCTGCGGGTTCTCGCCGACCTCGGCGTCGACGTGCCGGTGGCGATCGAGGCCGCGGCCTACCTCGACGGCGCGGTGATCGACCGCCCGCTCTCGGCCCGCGCCGCCCTCGAGCCGCTGGCGCAGCTCTACGGCCTCGACGTGTCGGCGGTCGCCGGCACCCTGCGGCTGCGCGGGCCGCGGCGCGAGGCGGCGGCGGCCATCGCCGAGGACGACCTCGTGCGCGTCTCGGACGACGAGGCGCCGCTACGCCGGGTG
>NZ_VRUT01000219.1:0-6159 GCF_008039465.1 Methylobacterium sp. WL120
CCCCGCCGCCAGGCCCGCCTCGACATCCGCTCCGACTCCCGCGGCGCGGCCCGCGCCCGCCTTCGCCAGACCCTTCATGCGCGAGGCGCTGGCGAGCGCGGCCGTGCGGCTCGAGGCGTCGCTGAAGGGCGAGTCGGGCGGGGTCACGAAGAATCCCGCCGCGTCGCGCCGCGCCGCCGAGGCGCTGCTCGCCGACGACAAACCCGCCGAGGCGCTGCCGCTGTTCTCCGCCGCGGCCGCCGGCGACCCGTCCGACATCCAGGCCTGGCTCGGCTACGCGCGTGCGGCCGACGCGGTGGCCGGAGACGACGAGAACAAGGATTACGAGGGCCGCGCGCGCCTGCGCGGCCGGGCGCCGGCCGCCGCCTACCAGGCCTACCAGCGCGCGCGCACCGCCCCCGAGGCGGCCCAGGCTCTGGCCCAGCTCGCCGAGATCCAGGGCGGCCGGGGGGAGTGGCGCCCGGCGCTGGAAGCCTACGCCGCGAGCCTGGCCCTCGACGACGTGGCCGCGGTGCGCGAGGCCTACGAGACGATGCGCGCCGAGCACGGCTTCCGCATCCTCGACTACAAGGTCGACGCGGACGCCGCCGCCCCGCGGGTGTGCTTCACCTTCTCCGAGCCGGTCGCGGCCAGGACCGACTTCGCCCCCTTCGTCGCGGTGTCGGGCGCGACCAACGCCGCGGTCACGGCGGAGGGCGCGCAGGTCTGCGTCGACGGTTTGAAGCACGGCGGCTCCTACGCCTTCGTCGTGCGCCAGGGCCTGCCCTCCTCGGTCGGCGAGGTGCTGCTGAAGTCGGCCGACTACGAGGTCTACGTCCGCGACCGCGCCCCCCAGGTGCGCTTCACCGGCCGCAACTACGTCCTACCCCGCACCGGCCAGGCGGGGGTGCCGCTGGTCTCGGTCAACGCCTCGAAGCTCGACGTCGAGGTGCTGCGCATCGGCGACCGCGGCCTGCTGCCGTCCCTGCGATCGGAGGAGTTCCTGGGCCAGCTCAACGGCGCCACCGCGCGCACCATCGCCGCGGAGAAGGGCGTCCAGGTTTGGAAGGGCACCCTCGACACCGCCAAGGCCGAGGTGAACCAGGAGGCGGTCACCGCCTTCCCCGTGCTGCAGGCGGTCGGCAAGCTCGAGCCCGGCCTCTACGTGATGCTGGCGCAGCCCTCCGGCGCCGTCGCGGCGTCGTCCGAGGTCGAGGACGGCGGCTATGAGGCCAAGGCGACGCAGTGGTTCGTGGTCTCCGACCTCGGGTTGACCGCCTTCAAGGGCCGCGACGGCGTCCACGTCATCGCGCGCTCGCTCGCCGCCGCCACGGTGGTGCCGAACGCAGAGATCCGCCTCGTCGCCCGCAACAACGAGGTGCTGGCCACCCGCCGCACCGACGAGAGCGGGCATGCCGCCTTCGATCCGGGGCTCGCCCGCGGGGAGGGCGGCGCGGCGCCGAGCCTCGTGGTGGCGCAGGTCGGCGACGATTACGGCTTCCTCGACCTCAACCTCGCGGCCTTCGACCTCACCGACCGCGGCGTGAAGGGCCGGGCCGACGCCGGCGCGATCGAGGCCTACGTCTTCCCCGAGCGCGGGGTCTACCGCTCCGGCGAGACCGTGCAGATCACCGCCATCCTCCGCGACGGGCAGGGCAAGGCGGTGCCGAGCCTGCCGCTGACCCTGGTGGTCAAGCGCCCCGACGGCGTCGAGTACCGCCGCGTCTCGGTGGCCGACCAGGGCCTGGGCGGGCGCGCCCTGCCGCTGCCGCTGCTGTCGGGCGCGATGCACGGCACCTGGCGGATCGCGGCCTTCACCGACCCGAAGGCGCCGGCCGTCGGCGAGGCCTCGTTCCTGATCGAGGACTACGTCCCCGAGCGGCTCGAGGTGACGCTGAAGCCCGAGCAGCCGGCCCTGCGCAAGGGCGAGGCCGCGAAGGTCGCGGTGGCCGCGCGCTACCTCTACGGCGCGCCGGGCTCGGGGCTCGACGTCTCGGGCAGCGTCACCGTGCAGGCGTCGGCCGCGAGCGGCGTCAAGGGCCTGGAGGGCTTCCAGGTCGGCCTCGACGACGAGGCGATCGAGGCCTCGACCCAGGAGATCGAGGCGCGCGCCACCACCGACGCCAAGGGCGAGGCCGTGGTGACGGTCCCGGTGCAGGCGCTCGCCGCCCCGCGCCCGCTGGAGGCCAAGATCACGCTGGCCGTGGGCGAGCCCGGCGGGCGGGCGCTGTCGCGCAGCCTCACCCTGCCGATCCTGCCCGAGGGGCCGGTGCTGGCGATCCGCAAGGGGTTTTCGGACGATTTGCCGGTGAACGGCACGGCGGGCTTCGACGTGGTGATGGCGGCCCCCGACGGCACGCGGCTGGCGCAGGGCGGCGTGACCTGGACGCTGTCGCGCCTGGAGCAGACCTACCAATGGTACCGCGCCGACGGCCGCTGGTCGTTCGAGCCGGTGAAGTCCGTGCGCCGCGTCGCCGACGGCACCCTCGACCTCAAGGCCGACGCGCCGGCCAAGGTCGCGCAGGCCCTCGCCTTCGGCAAGTATCGGCTGGAGGCGAGCGCGCCGGGCAAGCCGGGGGGGGCGGCGAGCGTCACCTTCAGCGTCGGCTGGGGCGGCTCGGAGACGGCCGACGTGCCCGACCTCCTCGACCTCACCCTCGACAAGGCGGCCTACAAGGCCGGCGACACCCTGCAGGCGCGGCTGAACCCGCACTTCAAGGGCCGGGCCACCGTGACGGTGGTCGGCGACCGGGTCCAGGTGGTGCGCGACGTGGACGTGCCGGAGGCGGGCGCCACGGTGTCGATCCCGGTCAAGGCCGAGTGGGGCGCCGGCGCCTACCTCGTCGCCACCGCCTACCGGCCCCTCGACCAGGCGGCCAAGCGCCTGCCGGGCCGGGCGCTCGGGCTGGCGTGGTTCTCCGTCGACCGGGCCGAGCGCGCGCTCACGGTCTCGGTCGAGGCTCCGGCGAAGGCCCGGCCGCGCCAGGACCTGACCCTGCCGATCCGCCTCGCGGGCCTCAAGTCCGGCGAGGCGGCGCGCGTCACCGTGGCGATGGTCGACGTCGGCATCCTCAACCTCACCCGCTACGAGGCGCCGAACCCCGTCGCCTACTTCCTCGGCCAGAAGGCGCTCGGCCCCGAGATCCGCGACGTCTACGGGTACCTGATCGACGGGATGCAGGGCACGGTCGGCGCGATCCGCTCCGGCGGCGACGGAGCCGGCGCGGAGCTCGCGGATTCGCCCCCGACCCAGGCCCCGCTCGCGCTCTATTCCGGCGTGGTGAGCGTGGCCCCGGACGGCAGCGCCAGCGTCACCTTCCCGGTGCCCGCCTTCAACGGCACCGCGCGGGTGATGGTCACCGCGTGGAGCGGGGCCCGCGTCGGCCAGGCCTCGGCCGACGTGATCGTGCGCGACCCCGTGGTGGTCACCGGCACGCTGCCGCGCTTCCTCAACGCCGGCGACCGCTCGCGCGCCTTCGTGGCGCTGGACAACGTCGAGGGGCAGGCCGGCGACTACACCCTCGACTTCGACCTGTCCGGCCCGGTGCTGGTCGGCGCGCAGGCGGTGCGCTCGACGATGCGGCTGGAGGCGGGCGCCAAGGGGCAGCTCGTCGTGCCGATCACCGCGGCCGGCCCCGGCACCGCGACCCTCGACCTGACGCTCTCCGGCCCCGGCCTCGCGGCGGGCGTCGGCCAGCGCTTCACGCTTCCCGTCTCGCCCGGCACGGGCGCGCTGGTGCGGCGCGAGGTGCGCACGCTCGCGCCCGGCGCCGGCCTGCAGGTCTCCGGCGACCTCCTCGCCGACATCCTGCCCGGCACCGGCACGGTCTCGGTGGGGGCCTCGGCGCTGCCCGGCATCGACGTGCCGGCGCTGCTGCTGGCGCTCGACCGCTACCCTTACGGCTGCTCCGAGCAGGTGGTGAGCCGGGCGATGCCGCTGCTCTACGTCAACGCGCTCGCCGCCCGCGACCGGCTCGCCCTCGACGACACCGTCGACGCCCGGATCCGCGAGGCGATCGAGCGGGTGCTGTCGCGCCAGGATGCGAGCGGCGATTTCGGGCTGTGGTCGGCGCAAGGCTCGAACGACCTCTGGCTCTCGGCCTACATCACCGACTTCCTGACGCGGGCCCGCGAGCGTGGGTTCGCCGTGCCGCAGGTCGCGTTCGGCCAAGCCCTCGACCGCCTGCGCAACGCGGTCGCCAACACCACCGAGGTGCGCGACGGCGGCACCGACCTCGCCTACGCCGCCTACGTGCTCGCCCGGAACGGCCGCCCGGTGATGGGGGACCTGCGCTACCTCGCCGACACCAAGCTCGCCGACTTCGCCACCCCCCTCGGGCGGGCGCAGATCGCGGCGGCCCTGGCGCTGCTGGGCGACCGCGGCCGTGCGGCCAAAGCGATGGACTCGGCGCTGACGGCGCTGCGCTCCGAGCGGGACAAGCAGAGCTACCGCGCCGACTACGGCTCGCGCCTGCGCGACGGCGCCGGCCTGCTGGCGCTCGCCGCCGAGACAGGCTTCTCGCAGGCCGCGTTGACCCCGGTCTCCGCGGTCCTCACCGAGGAGCGCGCCTCGGGGCGGGTCACCAGCACGCAGGAGAACACCTGGATGGTGCTGGCGGCGCAAGGGCTGACCAAGGAGGCCGACGCGCTGTCCTTCACCGTCGACGGCGCGCCCCAGTCCGGCCCCCTGGCGCGCAGCTACAAGGCGGCGGCGCTGGAGCGCCCGGTGGCGATCGTCAACACCGGCCGGGCGCCGGTGCAGGTGGCGCTCGGCGTCTCCGGCAACCCGGTGACGCCGGAGCCGGCCGAGGCGCGGGGCTACACGATCGAGCGGAGCTACCACCGCCTCGACGGAAGCGTCGTCGACCCCGCCCGCGGCATCCGCCAGAACGACCGCCTCGTGGTGGTGTTGAAGGTGACGGAGGCCAAGGCCAGCGCCGGCCGCCTGCTGCTGGTGGATCGCCTGCCCGCGGGCCTCGAGATCGACAACCCGAAGCTCCTCGACGCCGACGGGCTCAGCGGCCTGGCCTTCGCGAAGTCCGACGTACAGCCGGTCCACACCGAGTTCCGCGACGACCGCTTCGTGGCCGCCTACGACCGCACCCCCGAGCAATCGGCCTTCTTCACCGCCGCCTACACCGTGCGCGCGGTCTCGCCGGGCACCTACGTCCACCCGGCCGCGACGATCGAGGACATGTACCGCCCCGAACGCTTCGGCCGCACGGCGTTCGGCTCCGTCGAGATCGGGGCGGCGAAGTAGGGATGGCGGACGAGCGAGACCCGGTGGCGCGCGCGGCTCCCTCTCCCATGGGGAGAGGGCTGGGGTGAGGGGCGTGACCTCTCCGGACAGTTCTCATCCCTCACCCCAACCCTCTCCCGCTCGGGAGAGGGGGCCTGCGGGTCGTCCGGCATCCGCGCTGCGATGGTCGCTCGCCGGCCTCGCTCTCGTCGCTCTTGCCGTCGCCATCCCCCTCCTCGCCCTCTGGCGCTTCGCGGCGACGCTACCGCCCCTCGACCTGACGCAGGCTGACCTCCGCTCGACCATCGTCGTCGACGCGCGCGACACCCTGCTGCGCCCGTTCGCCACCCCGGACGGGCGCTGGCGGCTGCCGGTGCGGGCGGCCTCCGTCGACCCGCGCTATCTCACGATGCTCACGGCCTACGAGGACCGGCGCTTCGCCGACCATCCCGGCATCGACCCGGCGGCGACGCTCCGGGCCGCCTGGCAATGGCTGGCGCACGGACGGATCGTCTCCGGCGGCTCGACCCTGTCGATGCAGGTCGCCCGCCTCGTCGAGCCGCGCCCCGAGCGCTCGCTCGCCGCGAAGCTCCGGCAGATGGTCCGCGCGGTCGAGTTGGAGCGCCGCTTCGGCAAGGCCGGCGTGCTCGACCTCTACCTCGCGCTCGCCCCCTATGGCGGCCCGGTCGAGGGGGTGCGGGCGGCGGCGCTCGCCTATTTCGGGCGCGAGCCCGCCCGCCTGTCGTTCGCCGAATCCGCCCTCCTCGTCGCCCTGCCGCAGGCGCCGGAGACCCGCCGGCCGGACCGGTTCGCCGACACCGCCCGCCGGGCGCGGGACCGCGTGCTCGACATCGCCGCCGACCGCGGCGCCATCACCCGCGCCGAGGCCGCCGCCGCCAAGGCCGAGCCGGTGCCGGACCGGCGGCGCCCGTTCCCGATGG
>NZ_VRUT01000021.1:0-44823 GCF_008039465.1 Methylobacterium sp. WL120
TCGGCTACGCCTTCGACCGCACCCTCGTGTACGGCACCGGCGGCTTCGCCTACGGCAGCGGCGGCGGCCGTGACTTCGGTTCGGGCGTGTCCCGCAACGACTTCCAGACCGGCTGGGCCGCCGGCGCAGGCGTCGAGTACGCCCTTCCGACCGACTCGTTCCTGAACTTCTTCCGCTCCTCGGCCGTGACGCTGAAGGTGGAAGGCCTGTACGTGAACCTCGACCAGAACGGCCGCAACAACGGCGCGTTCGCCACCAACTCGACCGGCACCGTGACCCTGACCTCGCCGGGCGTGACCGTCGTGCAGAGCGGCCTGAACCGCAACAACAGCACCGAGTTCGCTGTCGTGCGCGCTGGCCTGAACTACAAGTTCGGCTCGTACTAGGACCTTCGGGACCGGACGCGGCCCGCACCCCGGGCCGCAGCCGAACCCGATCCTCGGCCCGACACGCAGAAGCCCGGCCGAAAGGCCGGGCTTCTCGCGTTTTGCAGACCCGTTACCCGCACGGAGCTACGCACGAAAAAGCCCGGCCGTAGGGCCGGGCTTCGGGTCGCACCGCCAATGGGGTCGCCTCAGATGTCGAGGTCGGTCTTCTCGGCGAAGACGGCGCGCTCGGAGATGAAGGCGAAGCGCGCCTCGGGCTTGTTGCCCATCAGGCGCTCGACCGCGTCGCCCGTCGATTCGCGGGCTTCGTCGAGAACCGCGACGCGCAGCAGGATGCGCTTCTTCGGGTCCATCGTGGTTTCCTTCAGCTGCGCCGGCATCATCTCGCCCAGCCCCTTGAACCGGCTGATCTCGACCTTGCCGCCCTTGAACACCGACTTGATCAGCTGCTCCTTGTGGGCGTCGTCGCGGGCATAGGCCGTCTTGGTGCCCTGCTGCAGCCGGTAGAGCGGCGGCATCGCGAGGTAGAGGTGTCCCTTGTCGATCAGCTTGGGCATCTGCCGGTAGAAGAAGGTGATCAGCAGCGAAGCGATGTGGGCGCCGTCGACGTCGGCGTCCGTCATGATGATCACCTTGTCGTAGCGCAGGTCCTCCCCACGGTACTGTCCGCCCGTGCCGCACCCCAACGCCAGGGTCAGGTCGCCGATCAGCTGGTTGGCGCCGAGCTTGTCGCGGCTCGCCGAGGCGACGTTCAGGATCTTGCCGCGCAGCGGGAGGATCGCCTGCGTGGCCCGGTCGCGCGCCTGCTTGGCCGAGCCGCCGGCCGAGTCGCCCTCGACGATGAAGATTTCGGAGCCCGCAGTCCCGGCGGCCGAGCAGTCGGCGAGCTTGCCGGGGAGCCGCAGCTTGCGCGTCGCGGTCTTGCGCGCGACCTCCTTCTCCTGGCGCCGGCGCAGGCGCTCCTCGGCCCGGTCGATCACCCAGTCGAGCACCTTGTTGGCCTGGGCCGGCGAGGCGGCGAGCCAATGGTCGAAGGCGTCGCGGATCGCCGTCTCGACGATGCGCGAGGCCTCGACGGTGGCGAGCTTGTCCTTGGTCTGGCCCTGGAACTCGGGCTCGCGGATGAACACCGACAGCATCGAGGCGCAGGTGGCCATCACGTCGTCGGTGGTGACGGCCGTCATGCGCTTGGCCTGGTTCACCCGCTCGGCATGCTCGCGCAAGGCCCGCAAAAGCGCGACGCGCAGGCCCGATTCGTGGGTGCCGCCCTCCGGCGTCGGAATGGTGTTGCAGTAGGAAGCCGAGACGCCGTCGTCGTGCACCATCCAGGCGACGGCCCATTCGAGGGAGCCGTGCGAGCCGGGTTTGGTGATCTTGCCGGAGAAGATCGCGTCGGTGACGAGCTCCTTGCCGTCGATGTCGCGGGCGAGGTAGTCGCGCAGGCCGCCGGGGAAGCGGTGCACCGCCTCGGCCGGCACGTCGGTGCCCTCGATCAGGGACGGCGCGCAGCGCCAGCGGATCTCGACGCCGCCGAACAGGTAGGCTTTCGAGCGCGCCATCTTGAACAGGCGGCGCGGGTCGAATGCCAGCGAGCCGAAGATCTGCGCGTCGGGATGGAAGCGGATGCGCGTGCCCCGGCGGTTCTGCACCCGCCCGACCGTCTCCAGCCCACCCTGGGCATGCCCGCGCGAAAAACTCTGGCGGTAGAGGGTCTGGTTGCGCGCGACCTCGACCTCCAGCACGTCGGACAGCGCGTTGACGACGGAGATGCCGACGCCGTGCAGGCCGCCGCTGGTCTCGTAGACCTTGGAGTCGAACTTCCCGCCCGCATGCAGCGTCGTCATGATGACTTCGAGCGCGGACTTGCCTGGAAACTTCGGGTGCGGGTCGACCGGGATGCCGCGGCCGTTGTCGGTGACCACGAGCGCGCCCGACGCCTCGAGCTCGACCTCGATGAAGCTGGCATGGCCCGCTACCGCCTCGTCCATCGAGTTGTCGATCACCTCGGAGAAGAGGTGGTGCAGCGCCCGCTCGTCGGTGCCGCCGATATACATGCCGGGCCGGCGCCGCACCGGCTCCAACCCCTCCAGCACCTCGATGTCGGACGCGGTGTAGCCGGCCTCAGAACCGACGAGCGGGTCGAGCGCCGCCATCGGCGCCGCGGGCTTGCGCCGGCGGTCGGATGCGGGCGGAAGGTCGGCGGCGCCCTTGGCCGCGCCTTTGGCGCCCGGTCCGAACAGGTCGCGAGCGGGGTCGCTCACGCGACGGGCTCCAGGCTTAGGGTCACGTCTCGCATGGGCTTTCATCCGCTCACGATATCGGAACAAAACGGAAACATCAAAGGCGATCCGCCCGCGATTCCGTGGCGCAGCTTCGCATGTGCGGCGCGCGCCCACCAAACGCTGCGATGCAACCGTCATCGGAGTGATGCGCAGCGCTGGTTAAGATCGCCTCACGTTGCAGTTTCGCGCGGAACTGGGGAGGGCATCCTGCATTATACCGCAAAAGCTCCGCCGCGCTTAGGGCAGGGAACGCCACCGATGACGACCGCTTCGATAGAGGCCCGCACCCTCACCCTCGCTCGCCTGGAGCGCGCCGCCGGACAGGCCTTCGGCTGCGAGCAGGAGGGTGCGTCCGCGTCCCGCCTCACCCTCGTCGGCCCGACCACCATCGCCCTGGCGACCTTCGCGACGGCGCTTGCGGCGACGATCAGCTATCTGATCTGAGACGTCCGAGCGTCTTCACGCGAAGCGGTCACCGGCTCGCATGAAGACGATGCTTCGTGATTGGACCGGATCACCGAGCCGGCGGCGAACGGTCTAGCGGCTCGCCTTCTTCGTCGCAGCCGGCTTCGCAGCGGTCGTCTTGGATGCGGTCGTTTTGGCCGCCGCGGCCTTCGGGGCCGCGCGCTTCTTCGCAGCCGGCTTGGCAGCGGATTTGGCGGGTGCGTCCCCATCAACCTTGGTGGCCTTCGCGGGCTTCCGCGCCGCCGTCTTGGCGCCACGGGCCGGCGCGGCCTTGCGGCCCCGGCTCGGCTTGCCGCCGCCGGCCGCGCGCTTGGCGTTGACCAGGTCGATGCCCTCTGCGAGCGTCAGCGCATCGGCGGCCGTCGACTTCGGCAGGGTCGCGTTGACCTCGCCGTCGGTGACGTAGGCGCCGTACTTGCCGGCCTTCACCACGAGCTCGCGCCCCGTCGCCTCGTCCTTGCCGATCGGACGGCCGGGATCGGAGGAGGGGCGACCGCGCCCGCCGCCCTGTTCCTTGGCGACGATCAGGTCGATCGCCCGGTTGGCGCCGACCTCGAGCACGTCGTCGTCCTTGCCGAGGTTCGCGTAGGTCTTGCCGTGCTGCACGTAGGGCCCGAACCGGCCGAGGTTGGCCAGGATCGGCTCGCCGGTCTCCGGGTGCTTGGCGACCTCGCGCGGCAGCGACAGCAGACGCAGCGCCTTCTCCAAGTCGACCATCGAGGGCGTCACGCCCTTCGGCAGCGACGAGCGCTTGGGCTTGGCCGCATCCTTCTCGGTCGAGGCCTCGCCGAGCTGGACGAACGGACCGAAGCGGCCGTCGCGGATCGTCACCGGCAGGCCCGAGACCGGGTCGTTGCCGAGCAGCCGCGTCCCGGGCGGGCTGCCGTCCGGCGAAGACCCGTCGCCCTCGCCGTCGACGCCCGCGGCCGAGAGCTGGCGGGTGAACTTGCACTCGGGATAGTTCGAGCAGCCGACGAAGGAGCCGAACTTGCCGAGCTTCAGCGAGAGCTGGCCCGAGCCGCAGGTCGGGCACGTGCGCGGGTTCGAGCCGTCCGCCTTCTGCGGAAAGATGTGGTCGCCGAGCAGCGTGTTCAGCGCTTCCAGCACCTCGGTGACGCGCAGCTCCTTGGTGCCGCCGACGGCGGCCGAGAAGTCGCGCCAGAAGTCGCGCAGCACGTCGCGCCAGTCGATCTCGGCGTTCGACACCCGGTCGAGCTGGCCTTCGAGGTCGGCGGTGAAGTCGTACTCGACGTAGCGCTTGAAGAAGCTCTCCAAGAAGCCGGTCACCAGCCGGCCCTTGTCCTCGGGCTGAAGGCGCTTCTTCTCGATCTTCACGTATTCGCGGTCGCGCAGGGTCTGAAGCACGGCGGCGTAGGTCGAGGGCCGGCCGATGCCGAGTTCCTCCATACGCTTCACGAGGCTCGCCTCGGAGAAGCGCGGCGGCGGCTCGGTGAAATGCTGGGTCGAGGCGATGCGCTCGCGCTTCAGCGCCTCGCCGGCCTTCATCGGCGGCAGGCGCTTGCCGTCCTCGTCCTCCTCGTCGTCCTTGCCCTCTTGGTAGAGGGTGAGGAAGCCGTCGAACTTCACGACCTGGCCGGTGGCGCGCAGGTCGATCTTGCGCGGGCCGACGCTGGCCGTGACGTCCACGGTCGTGCGCTCCAGTTCGGCCGACTCCATCTGGCTCGCGACGGTGCGCGTCCAGATCAGGTCGTAGAGCTTGGCCTGCTCGGGATCGAGCATGCGCGCGACCTGCTTCGGCAACCGGCCCATCTCGGTCGGGCGCACGGCCTCGTGGGCCTCCTGCGCGTTCTTGGCCTTGACGCTGTACTTGCGCGGCACGCCCGGCACGTACGTGTCGCCGAACTCGCGGCCGATCACGCGGCGCGCGTCGGCGATGGCTTCGGGCGCCATGTCGACGCCGTCGGTCCGCATGTAGGTGATGAGGCCCACGGTCTCGCCGCCGATGTCGACGCCCTCGTAGAGTTTTTGCGCGACGCGCATGGTCTGCGCCGGCGCCATCCCGAGTTTTCGCGATGCTTCCTGCTGCAGGGTCGACGTGGTGAAAGGCGGCTGCGGGTGGCGCTTGGCGGGCTTGGCCTCCACGCTCGCCACCTGGAAGGTCGCGAGCTCGAGGTCGCGCTTGAACGCGGCCGCGTCCTCGCCGTTGCCGACGTCGAGGCGCTGGATACGCTTGCCGTCGGCGCCGACGAGCCGGGCCTCGAACACGCCGCCGTCGGCGGTCGAGAGCGTCGCCACCAGCGACCAGTACTCGCGCGGCTTGAAGCGCTCGATCTCGACCTCGCGCTCGCAGACGAGCCGCAACGCCACCGACTGCACGCGCCCGGCCGAGCGGGCGCCGGGAAGCTTGCGCCACAGCACAGGCGAGAGGTTGAAGCCGACGAGGTAGTCGAGCGCCCGGCGGGCGAGGTAGGCGTCGACCAGCGCCTGGTCGATCTGGCGCGGCTGGCGCATCGCCGTCTCGACCGACGCCTTGGTGATCGCGTTGAAGGTGACGCGCTCGACGGGGATGCCCTTCAGCACCTTGCGGGCATTCAGCGCCTCCAGCACGTGCCAGGAGATCGCCTCGCCCTCGCGATCCGGGTCGGTCGCCAGGATCAGCTTGTCGGCGCCCTTCACGGCGCGGGCGATCTCGGACACCTGCTTCGATCCGCGGGCGTCGAGCTCCCAGATCATGTTGAAGTCGGCCTCCGGGTCGACCGAGCCGTCCTTGGCAGGAAGGTCCCGGATGTGCCCGAACGAGGCGATGACTTCATAGTCCCGGCCAAGATACTTGTTGATGGTCTTGGCTTTGGCCGGCGACTCGACGACGACGACTTTCATGGACGAAACAGCCTCTCGTCAAAGCCCGAGCAGCGGCAGGAACGCACCAATTGTGGGGTTTCGCGCCGCGGCCGGGCCGGACCTGCGCCGGGCATGAAGTGGTTCATGCCCCGCGGGTTGTCAAATGGGGGCTGTCCAAGGCGTGGCGCGAACGCGCCGGTACAGTCTCGCCGCAGCGGCGCGCCGACGGAGGGTGAGGACGCCGGAAACGCTACGCGACTCTCTCTCCCATGGGAGAAGGGACCCGCGCTCGACCAAACACCCGGTCGAGCGCGGCAAATCGCCAGGATTCGGAAGCGCGAGCCTCAGATCCCCGCGTACCACTCGTAGCCGCGGTCTTCCCAATAGCCGCCCTGTCCGTCGCCGATCTTGGCGAGGGAATCGACCACCTCGATCCGCATCACGTACTTGGCCTGCTTGTAGCCGAGTTGGCGCTCCAGGCGCAGGCGCAGAGGGGCGCCGTTCGAGACCGGGAGTGGCTTTCCGTTGAGGTCGTAGGCGAGGATCGTCTGCGGATGGAAGGCGTCGGTGAGGTCGATGCTCTCGTAGTAGCGGATCGGCGTGCGCGTCTCCTCCGGCTCCTCGGCCGGCGCGCCGCCCCAGGCGTCGGCATCGTTGCCCGCCGCAGCGACCTGGACGTGGCGCACCGCGCTCGGGTTCTCTGGTTGTATGAAGGCCCCGTCCTTGGTGCCGTCCTTGCCGCCCTCCAACCCGCCGCCGGCATATTCCAGCGTGTCGGCGCAGTGGAACACGACGTAGCGCGCCTGCGGCTTCAACCCGGCGCGGTTCAGCACCTCGGACAGGGGCACGCCGGCCCACTTGCCGATGCAGCTCCAGCCCTCGACGCAATCGTGCCGCGTGGTCTGCGTCCGCGACGGCAACCCGCGCAGGTCCGCGAGGCTGAAGCTCTGCGGGCGCTCGACCAGGCCGCCGACCTCGAGCTTAAAGGTGGAGAAGTTCGAGGCCGCCAGCGCCTTGTAGGCCTTGTCCGGCGGGTCGATCGTCCCGTTCGGCTTGAACACGGCCGAAATCTCGGAGTCGGGGAATTCCCTGGCGAGCGAGGCGTTCGAGAGCAGCAGGCGCTGCACGAACAGGTTGGCGTCCTCCCCGGCCTTCAGGGTCCGCGGGCCGTAGGCGGAGCCGGCGAAGCGGTCGCAGCCGGCGAGCATCGCGGTGCCACCGAGCGCGGCGACGGTGGTGAGGAAGCGGCGGCGGTCGAGGGTGCTCATCGGCGGGTCGCTCCATCCTGCTCGATCGCGAACCAGCCGGTGACCATGCCGCGCATGTTGTTCCAGAACCCTGAGACCAGCACCAGGACCACGTGCACGATCACGAACAGCACCAGGAGGTTGGCCACGATGAAGTGGACCGTGCGGGCCGATTGCCGGCCGCCGAACGCGTCGACGAGCCAGGGCCAGGCCGCGTCCATGCCGGGCGACATCGCGAGGCCGGCCAGCACCATCGCCGGCAGCAGGCCCGCGATGACGGCGAGGTAGGTCAGCTTCTGCAGCACATTGTAGCGCTTGGCCTCCTCGCCCTTGGGGAAGTGCAGGGTGAGGTGCTCGCGCACCGAGCTGCCGATGTCGCGCACCTGGTCGCCGTCCGGGATCACCCGGCGGCGCAGCTGCCCCGACACCAGCCCGTAGAACAGGTAGATCGCGCCGTTGATCACAAGCGCCCAGGCGAACAGGAAGTGCCAGCGCCGGGCGGTAGCGAGGTCCTGCCCCGAGGGGATCGTGCTCCACGACGGGAACGCCCGGTCGGCCATCTGGCCCTGGTCCTTGGAGAGGCCGAGCACGCCGGTGGTGTCGAAGGTGTAGCCGCCGACCGTGACGACGCCGCGGGCGTTGCCCTTGGCGTCGGTGTCGCTCGTGATCGCGAGCGCCGGGGTGTCGAAGGTCGACTTCGCGCCCCAGTACAGGGCCGGGTGCGCATTGAAGATTTGCAGCCCGCTCATCAGCAGGATCAGCAGGGAGGCGGCGTTGAGCCAATGCGCGAGGCGGATCACCAGCGGATGCCGGTAGATCGTCTCGCGGCGGGGGGACGCGGCGCCGGAGGGAATCGCCGGGGAAGCTGCCAAAGGAAGTTCGCCTGATTGCAGGAAAAGGATGGGAGGAACTGCGACCCATTCGCCGCGTGGTCCTAGCCGGTTACGTACAACCGCGGCGGAAAGTTGCCAGTCTCCGGATCGCGGCCCGCGCTTGCCGTCGCACCGGCCGCGACCTATCACGCGAGCCGATGAGCCAGCCGACGCACCCGAACTATCCCCACCGGCATCTCCTCGGGATAGAGGGCCTGTCGCGCCCCGACATCGAGGGGTTGCTCGACCGGGCGGATGCCGCGGTGGCGATCTCCCGCCAGGTCGAGAAGAAGCTCTCGACGCTGCGGGGCCGCACCCAGATCAATCTGTTCTTCGAGCCCTCGACGCGGACGCAATCCTCGTTCGAGCTCGCCGGCAAGCGCCTCGGCGCCGACGTGATGAACATGTCGGTGGCGTCTTCCTCGGTGAAGAAGGGCGAGACGCTGATCGACACTGCGGCGACCCTGAACGCGATGCGCCCCGACATCATCGTGGTGCGCCACCATTCGGCCGGCGCCGTGCACCTGCTCGCCCGCAAGGTGGACTGCTCGGTCGTGAACGCCGGCGACGGCGCCCACGAGCACCCGACCCAGGCGCTGCTCGACGCGCTGACCATCCGGCGCAACAAGGGGCGGATCGAGGGGCTTCGCGTCGCGATCTGCGGCGACGTGCTGCACAGCCGCGTCGCCCGCTCGAACCTGATCCTGCTTCAGGCGATGGGCGCGCGCGTCCGCGTGATCGCACCGTCCTCGCTCCTGCCCGCCGGCATCGAGCGCTTCGGCGTCGAGGTGTTCACCGACATGCGTAAGGGCCTCGACGGCTGCGACATCGTGATGATGCTGCGCCTGCAGCGCGAGCGCATGAACGGCTCCTTCGTGCCGTCTGTGAAGGAGTACTTCCGCTATTATGGCCTCGACGCCGACAAGCTCGCGCTCGCCGCCCCCGACGCCCTGGTGATGCATCCCGGCCCGATGAACCGCGGCGTCGAGATCGCCTCGGACATCGCCGACGGCGCGCAATCGCTGATCCGCGAGCAGGTCGAGATGGGCGTCGCCGTGCGGATGGCGGTGATGGAAGCGCTGGCCTCGCACCTGCCGAACGCTTGACATGCCTCCGCGCGACTTCGACCTTGATATCCAGGCCATTCGGCGGCGCCTGGAACGGGAGGGTTGGATGACGCGACCGTTCAAGGGACCGCACGACATCTACGCGCATCCCGAGCGGGCGGGGACCGTCGCGGTGCCGCGCGGCCGCGGCGACCTTCCGGCCGGGACCGCCCGAAGCATCGCCCGGGCGGCCGGCTGGACGAAGGGGAGGCAGGAATCGTGACGACGTATGTCGGCATTCTCGAGAAGGACCCGACCAGCCTCTGGGGCGTATGGTTCCCCGACCTGCCCGGCTGCATCGCCGCCGCCGAGACGGCCGACGCGACCGTGATCCAGGCGGCCGAGGCGCTTGTGCAGTGGATGGCGCTGATCGAGGAGGACGGACGGACCCTGCCGCCTGCGCGGACCATCGAGGTCCTCCGTCAGGACGTGGACGTCTCGCAGGCACTTGCCGCCGGCCACGCCGCCGTCGTCATCCGTCCCCCCTTCGACGAGCTCGGACTCGACGAGACGGCGATCAGAGCGATCGATTCGGCTGCCGAGCGCCGCGGCCTTTCCCGGCGTGATCTCGTTCGCGAGATGGTCCTCAATCAGATCGCGGTTTGATCCCCCCCAGATGCTGCTTCTCACCAATGCCGCCCTCCTCGACCCGGCCTCCGGCCGCGAAGGGCCGGGCCATGTCCTGATCCGCGACGGCCGCATCGCCGACGTCGCCTGGGGCGCCGCGCCCGGCACCCCGGAGGGCGCGAAGGCGATCAATTGCGGCGGGCACGTGCTGGCGCCGGGCTTGATCGACATGCGTGCCTTCGTCGGGGAACCCGGCGCCGAGCACCGCGAGACCCTGGCGAGCGCGAGCGCGGCGGCGGCGGCGGGAGGCGTCACGACGTTGGTCTGCATGCCGGACACCAACCCGGTGATCGACGGGCCGGCGATCGTCGACTTCGTGCTGCGGCGCGCGCGCGACACCGCCTGCGTCAACGTCCTGCCGGCCGCTGCCATCACCAAGGGACTCGCGGGACAGGAAATGACCGAGTTCGGCCTGCTCCAGGAAGCCGGCGCGGTCGCCTTCACCGACGGGCTGAGAGCCGTCACGCATGCTCAGGTGATGCGCCGGGCGATGACCTACGCCCGCGACTTCGGCGCCCTGCTGATGCAGCACGTCGAGGAGCCCGACCTGGTCGGCGAGGGGGTGATGAACGAGGGCGAGTTAGCGTCGCGCCTCGGACTGATGGGCATCCCGCGCGAAGCGGAGACGATGATGCTGGAGCGCGACCTCCGCCTCGTCCGCCTCACCGGCGCGCGCTACCACGCGGCGATGATCTCGTGCGCCGACTCAGTCGAGATCGTGCGTCGGGCCAAGGCGGACGGGCTGCCGGTGACCTGCGGCGCCTCGGTCAACAACCTCGTCCTGAACGAGGGCGACATCGGCCACTACCGCACCTTCTGCAAGCTCTCGCCGCCCCTGCGCGGCGAGGCCGACCGGCAGGCGCTGGCGGCGGCGCTGAACGAGGGGGTGATCGACGTGGTCGTCTCCGACCACAACCCGCAGGACGTGGAGACCAAGCGGTTGCCCTTCGCCGAGGCCGCCGACGGCGCGCTCGGGATCGAGACCCTGCTCGGCGCCTCGCTTCGCCTCGTGCGCGCGGGGGACGTCTCCCTCGCGCGCCTGCTCGCCGCCCTGTCGGCGAACCCGGCTCGGATCCTCGGCCGCGAGGCCGGGCGGCTCGCCGTCGGCGCCCCGGCCGACCTCGTGCTGATCGATCCCGACGTGCCCTACGTCCTCGACAAGCGGACATTGAAGTCCCGCTCCAAGAACTCGCCCTTCGACGAGGCAAGGATGCAGGGCGCGGCGGTGCTGACGCTCGTCGGCGGCCGGATCGTCCACCGCTCACCCGACCTCGCGGCGGCGGCATGACCGCGCCGTCGGACATCGCCTGGCCGGTCGTCCTCGGCTGCCTGGCGCTCGGCTACGCCCTGGGCTCGATTCCCTTCGGGCTGATCTTCACGCGGCTGGCCGGCCTCGGTGACGTGCGGGCCATCGGCTCGGGCAACATCGGCGCGACCAACGTGCTGCGCACCGGCCGCAAGGGCCTCGCGGCCGCGACGCTGCTCGGCGACGCGCTCAAGGGCACCGCGGCGGTGCTGATCGCGCAGCGGATCGGCCAAGGGATCGGCCAAGGGTTCAGCGAGTGGCCGGCGCTCGCGGCCGGGCTCGGCGCCTTCCTCGGGCATCTCTTCCCGGTCTGGCTCGGATTCAAGGGCGGCAAAGGTGTCGCCACCTTCCTCGGCGTGCTGCTGGCGCTGAGCCCCCTGGCGCTGCTCGCCTTCGCCGCGATCTGGCTCGGCCTCGCCTTCACCCTGCGCTACTCGTCGCTCGCGGCGCTCGCGGCCTCGGCCGCCACCCCTATCATCCTGGGGGCGTTGGGCGATCCGAGCCGCGCGGGGCTCTTCCTCGTTCTCGGCCTGCTGCTATGGTGGAAGCACGCGCCCAACATCCGCCGGCTCGTCGACGGCACCGAGGGACGGATCGGTCAGAAGGGCTGAGACCCCTTCCGAGGGAGGGCCCGTGCAGCTCACCGACGCACAGCGGGTCGACTGGCTCCGCCTGATCCGCACCGAAGGGGTCGGCCCGCGCACCTTCCGCGGCCTGATCAACCGCTTCGGCGGCGCCGCAGCCGCACTCACGGCCCTGCCGAACCTCACCGCCAAGCGCGGACGGCGGATCGAGCCGCCGACACGCGACGAGGCCGAAGCCGAGATCGCGGCGGCCGCGCGCCTGGGCGCCCGCATCGTCGCGATGGGGGAGGCCGGTTACCCGAAGATCCTCCAGGCGGCCGATTCCGCGCCGCCGCTCGTCGCGATCCGCGGGTCCGCCGAAGCGCTGGCCCGGCCCGCGGTGGCGATCGTCGGATCGCGCAACGCCTCGGCCTCGGGATTGGCCTTCACCGAGCAGCTGGCGCGGGGCTTGGGCGAGGCGGGCCTCGTCGTGGTCTCGGGCCTGGCCCGCGGCATCGACGCCCGCGCCCACAAGGCCTCGGCCGCGACCGGCACCGTCGCGGTGCTCGCCGGCGGGCACGACAAGATCTATCCGGCCAACCACGCCGGCCTCGTCGAGTCGATCCTGGAGGCCGGCGGCGCGGTTGTCGCCGAGATGCCGATGGGCTGGGTGCCGCGCGGACGCGACTTCCCGCGGCGCAACCGCATCATCTCGGGGCTCGCCTACGGCACCGTGGTGGTCGAGGCCGCGCGCCGGTCGGGCTCGCTGATCACCGCGTGCTTCGCCCTCGAACAGGGGCGCGAGGTGTTCGCGGTGCCGGGCTCGCCGCTCGATCCCCGGGCGGAGGGCACCAACGACCTGATCCGCCAGGGCGCGACGCTCGTCGCCGAGGTCGATCACGTCCTCGCCGCGATCGCGCCGCTGATCGAGCGCGGCGGCGACCCCGACCAGGCGCCGGCCTTGCCGCGACCGGATCTGGCCGACCAGCCGGATTTCTGGGACGAGATCGACCTCGATGACGGCGGCTCATCAATGCCGGCGCCGTCGTTCGAGGCGCCGGAACCGGCAGAGCCGGTGGGCGACCGCGAGACGATCGTCGCCGCGATGAGCCCGACGCCGGTCGGCACCGACGAGATCGCCCGCGCGACCGGCCTGTCGGTGCGCGTGGTGCAGACGACGCTGCTCGAACTCGAGCTCGACGGGCGGATCGAGCGGCACGGCAGCGGGATGGTGTCGCTCGTCGGGTGACGCCTTCAATCCAGGTCGTCGTCCTCCGATTCGACCATCCCGCGCATCCGGTCGAGGCAGCCCTGCAGGATGTAGGCGGCGGCGAGCTTGTCGACGAGTTGGCTGCGCTTGGCCCGAGAGGTGTCGGCAGCGATCAACGCGCGGGTGACGACCGCGGTCGAGAGGCGCTCGTCGTAGAACAGGACCGGTAGGTCGAGGAGCGGCTTCAGGTTGCGCACGAACGAGCGCGTCGACTGCACCCGCACGCCCTCGCTGCCGTCCATGTTGAGCGGCAGGCCGATCACCAGGCCGCCGACCGCGTGCTGCTCGCAGAGGAACCGCAGCCGCGCCACGTCGGGCGTGAACTTCACGCGCTTGATCGTCTCAAGCGGCGAGGCGATCTGGCGGCCGAGGTCGGACAGCGCGAGCCCGATCGTCTTGGTGCCGAGATCGATGCCGATCAGCCGGGGCCCGCCGCGGGAGGCCTCGGCGAAGGTGTGTAGCGCGTCCGTGTCCATCGTGTCCCATCCCGCCAAGCGCTCACACCGGCGCGCCGTCCTGCGCCGGCGCGCCGGCCCGCGCCAGCACCGCCGCCTCGATGCCCTGGAAGGTCGAGGCGAGCGGCGGTGTGCCGTCGCCGAGCACGTCGAGGATCGTCAGCCCCTGCGTCCGCTTGAAGAACGCGTCCAGGGTGTCGCCGCCGAAGCGGACGGTCTCGAGGTCGGGGGCCATCACCCAGATCGGGTACTCGCCCGCGCCCGACACGTCCCAGAACAGGAAGCTGCCGTCGTCGCCCTCGCCGAAGAAGCAGGCGCGCTCCAGCCGCGACAGGTCGCCGTCCTCGATCGAGAAGCGGTGCGGCGTGTCGGCGGCGGAAAGCGCCTGGATCGCCGCGTTGATGCTGTCGGCGACGATCTCGGCCCGCGTCACCAGGTCGGCCGCCGGGTAGGGCAGGGGCGTCGCGATCCGGAAGTGGCCGTTCGCGAGCCCGGCGCCGCACGCGCGGCAGAAGCTGCGATACGATTCGGGCAGCGCGAACCCGAGTTCGGCCTCCGCCCGCGCGATCTCCGCCTCGCTCGACCGTGCCCCCGGATGAAGCCGCTCGAACACCGTGTTCCACATCGCGTCCCCGCTCCATCCACAGGCGTTAACCGCGTCCCGAACTTGCCCTGGCGCAGGACGCAGCGCTTCCCTCATAACGATGGTTAAGGTTTCGTTAACCCCGCCGCGGAGGCAATCGTGCAGGCCATCGGTTCGTTCGTCCCCCAAGCTCCCGTCAAGGCCCCCGCCCGGCGTGCCATGCCGCGCAAGCACAAGCTGATGCTGCTGATCGCCTTCGAGGTGCTGGTGCTGGGCTTCGCCCTCGCGGAGTTCCGCCCCATCCGCCCAAGCGGCATTCTCATCGAGACCACGGGGATCCCGAACCACATCGTCACCTGACCCCCTGCGCGTTGCGGCGCCGCGAAGCCCGGTGCTATAGCGCCCGGACCGTGGAAGGGCCGGCCGCCGCTGCCGGCGCCCGACCTTCCGAGACGAACGCGCAAGACGAACAGGCAGCATGTCGGTCGACGAGAAGACAGTCCGGCGCATCGCGCATCTGGCCCGCATCGCGGTGGCCGAAGACGAGGTCGCGCCGCTGCAGGGCGAGCTGAACGCGATCCTGGCCTTCGTCGAGCAGCTGAGCGCGGTCGACGTGACCGGCGTCGAGGCGATGACCTCGGTGACGCCGATGGCGATGAAGAAGCGCAAGGACGTCGTCACCGACGGCGGTCGCGCGGTCGACGTGGTCGCCAACGCGCCGGAGACCGAGGACCACTACTTCCTCGTTCCCAAGGTCGTCGAGTAGGCCGGCCGGGCCGCGAAACGCCGGCCCGTGAACGACATCTGCCGCGTCCGCCGGCTCCGCCGGCCGGAACGCCCCTGACCCGCATCGCGGCCGAACGGCCGAGGACGAACAGCGTGACGGAACTCAACGAACTCAGCCTCGCCGAGGCGCGCGACGGCCTGAGGGCCAAGACCTTCTCCGCCCGCGAGATCGCGCAGGCGCACATCGACGCCCTGGAGAAGGCGCGCGTGCTCAACGCCTACCTGCTGGAGACGCCCGACCGCGCCCTCAAGATGGCCGAGGCGTCCGACGCGAAGATCGCCAAGGGCGAGGCCGGGCCGCTCGAAGGCCTGCCGCTCGGCATCAAGGACCTGTTCTGCACCGAAGGCGTGACCACGACGGCGGGCTCCAAGATCCTGGAGAATTTCGAACCGCATTACGAATCCGCCGTCTCCGCCAACCTCTGGCGCGACGGCGCGGTGATGCTGGGCAAGCTGAACCTCGACGAGTTCGCCATGGGCTCCTCGAACGAGACCAGCGCCTACGGTGGAGTGATCTCGCCGTGGCGGCGTACCGGGTCCGACGTGAAGATCGTCCCCGGCGGCTCGTCGGGCGGCTCGGCCGCGGCGGTCGCGGCGCATCTGTGCCTGGGCGCCACGGCCACCGACACCGGCGGCTCGATCCGGCAACCGGCCGCCTTCACCGGCACGGTCGGGATCAAGCCGACCTACGGCCGCGTCTCGCGCTGGGGTACGGTGGCCTTCGCCTCCTCCCTCGACCAGGCCGGGCCGATCGCCCGCACGGTGCGCGACTGCGCGATCCTGCTCGGCTCGATGGCAGGGCCTGATGCCCGCGACACCACCTGCGTCGACCTCCCCGTGCCGGATTTCGAGGCCGCGGTCTCGCGCGGCGTGAAGGGCCTCACCATCGGTATCCCGAAGGAGTACCGGGTCGAGGGCATGCCCGCCGAGATCCAGAAGCTCTGGGACGACGGCGCCGCCTGGCTGAAGGACGCGGGCGCGACGATCCGCGAGATCTCGCTGCCGCACACCAAGCTCGCGCTGCCGGCCTACTACATCGTCGCGCCGGCCGAGGCTTCCTCGAACCTCGCCCGCTACGACGGCGTCCGCTACGGCCTTCGCGTGCCGGGACGTGACATCGCCGCCATGTACGAGAACACCCGCGCGGCTGGCTTCGGCCGCGAGGTGAAGCGCCGGATCATGATCGGCACCTACGTGCTGTCGGCCGGCTACTACGACGCCTACTACGTCCGCGCTCAGAAGATCCGCACGCTGATCAAGCGCGACTTCGAGGAGGCCTATGCGGCGGGCGTCGACGCCATCCTGACGCCGGCGACGCCGTCCTCCGCCTTCGGCGTCGGCGAGAAGGCCTCCGCCGACCCGGTCGAGATGTACCTCAACGACGTGTTCACCGTGACTGTGAACATGGCAGGGCTCCCCGGCATCGCGGTGCCGGCCGGTCTCGACGGCCAGGGCCTGCCGCTCGGGCTGCAGCTCATCGGGCGGCCGTTCGACGAGGAGACGCTGTTCGCCACCGCCGAGGTGATCGAGCGCGCGGCCGGGCGCACCGTGCTGCCGAAGGCCTGGTGGTGACGGTCCCGTATTATCCCTGGACCGTCTGGATCTTGGCCGGGTTCGATCCGGTCCTGATCGCGGTCTGCCTCTATCTCGGCTGGTCGGCGGACCAGTTCGGCAAACTCTTCGTCGCGGTGATCGCGGGGTTCGTGGCGGCGGTGCTGTTCTCCTGGGCGGTCACCGCGATCGGCATCCCCTGGCCGGCGCCGGTCAGCCACGACGGGCCGACCTTCTTCCCGGTGCGGGTCGGCGCGGCCATCCTGTGGTCGATCCTGGGCTTCACCGCCCGAAAGATCCTGCGGCCGCACGCGCCTTGACCGGCCTGCGCACCGCCACGACACTCCGCGGCGCTCCGGCGCTTCGTTGCATGAAAGTCCGAGCATGACGGCTCCCGTGAACCCGAAGAAGCTCATCAAGGGCGCCGAGCACGACTGGGAGGTCGTGATCGGCATGGAGATCCACGCCCAGGTCACCAGCCGCTCGAAGCTGTTCTCCGGCGCCTCCACCGAGTTCGGGGCCGAGCCGAACGACCACGTCTCGCTGGTCGACGCGGCGATGCCGGGCATGCTGCCGGTGATCAACGAGGAATGCGTAGCGCAGGCCGTGCGCACCGGCCTCGGCCTGAAGGCGCAGATCAACCACCGCTCGGTGTTCGACCGGAAGAACTACTTCTACCCGGACCTGCCGCAGGGCTATCAGATCTCGCAGTACAAGGACCCGATCGTCGGCGAGGGCGAGGTCGTGGTCGACCTGCTCGACGGCGAGTCGATCACCGTCGGGATCGAGCGGCTGCATCTGGAGCAGGATGCCGGCAAGTCGCTGCACGACCAGAACCCGACCCAGAGCTTCGTCGACCTCAACCGCTCCGGCGTCGCGCTTATGGAGATCGTCTCCCGGCCGGACCTGCGCTCCTCCGAGGAGGCGCGCGCCTACGTGACCAAGCTGCGCACGATCCTGCGCTACCTCGGCACCTGCGACGGCGACATGGAGAAGGGTTCGCTCCGCGCCGACGTGAACGTTTCGGTGCGGCTGCCCGGCCAGCCGCTCGGCACCCGCTGCGAGATCAAGAACGTCAACTCGATCCGCTTCATCGGCCAGGCGATCGAATCGGAGGCGCGGCGTCAGATCGCGATCATCGAGGACGGCGGCACGATCGCGCAGGAGACGCGCCTGTACGACCCGTCCAAGGGCGAGACCCGGTCGATGCGCTCGAAGGAGGAGGCGCACGACTACCGCTATTTCCCCGACCCGGACCTGCTCCCGCTCGAGTTCGACCAGGCCTACGTCGACGCCCTCGCCGAAGGGCTCCCCGAGCTGCCGGATGCCAAGAAGGCGAGGCTCATCGCCGATTTCGGGCTCTCGCCTTACGACGCCAACGTGCTCGTCGCCGAACGGGCGTCTGCCGACTACTACGAGGCGGTGGCCGCCAAGCGCGACGGCAAGGCTGCCGCGAACTGGGTGATCAACGAGCTGTTCGGGCGCCTCAACAAGGAAGGCCTCGGCATCGAGGCGACGCCGGTCTCCGCCGACCAGCTCGGCCAGATCATCGACCTGATCGGCGAGGGCGTCATCTCCGGCAAGATCGCCAAGGACCTGTTCGAGATCGTCTGGACCGAGGGCGGCGACCCGCGCGCGGTCGTCGAGGCGCGCGGGATGAAGCAGGTCACCGACACCGGCGCGATCGAGGCGGCGATCGACGACATCGTCGCCAAGAACCCCGACAAGGTCCAGCAGGCGAAGGAGAAGCCGACCCTGCTCGGCTGGTTCGTCGGCCAGACCATGAAGGCCACCGGCGGCAAGGCCAACCCGGCCGCCGTCAACGCCCTGCTGAAGAGCAAGCTCGGGATCGACTGAGCCGCCTGCGCCCAGAGCCGGTCCGCCTTGTCACCGGCGGTCGGCGTCGGCCTCCCGCGTGGCCGGCGGATCGCCGGTGACGCGGCGGCGCAGGTCCATGAACCAGGCCGGCGGCGGTGCGCCGCCTTCGCCCACCACCACGGTCGCGGTCATGCCGGCCACCAGCGGCACCCCCGGCGGCACGTGCGCGATGCGGATGCGCACCGGCACCCGCTGCGCGAGCCGCACCCAGGTGTAGACCGGGTCGACGTTCGGCAGCCCCTGCGTGCTCGCCGCGGCGTTCGCGGTGGAGATGCCCTGCGTGATGCTCTCGACCGTGCCGCGCAGGTGGTTCGAATATCCCATCAGCGCCATCTCGGCCGGGTCGCCGACATGGATGTTCGCCATCTTGGTCTCCTCGAAATAGCCGTCGACCCAGAACGAATCCGTGTCGATGACCGAGATGTTCGAGGTGCCGGTGGTGGCGTAGTCGCCGGCGCGCAGCAGCAGGTTCGTGACCCGGCCGTTCACCGTTGATTTCACCTGCGTGCGCCCGAGGTTGGTCTTGGCCTGCGAGAGCTGCGCCTTCGCGGTCTCCAGGGCCGCCTCGGCGATCTTGGCCGTGCCGGCATATTGCTGCTTCTCCTCGACGGAGGTCGAGACCGTGGTCAGCGCCTGGCGCCGGGCCGACTGGGCGTTCTTCACCGAGAGGTCGGCCTCGCGGTTCTTCACCTCGGCTTCGGCGGAAGCGACGTTCACCTCGAAGTCGAACGGGTCGATGACGTAGAGCACGTCGCCGCGCTTCACGCTCTGGTTGTCCACCACCCGCAGCTCGACGATCTGCCCCGAGACCTGCGGCGCGATGCTCGCCACCTGGACGCGCACCCGGCCGTCGCGCGTCCACGGCGCGGTGACGTAGTACGACCACACCACGGTCGCGGCGAGGAACGCCAGCACCAGGATCACGCCGGTGGCGGCCAGGCGAAACACCTTACCGATGCGGCCGCCGCGCGCACGGGCGGGACGGTCGTCGGCCAGAGCCGGCGGATCGCCGCGGGGGGCCGCGGCATGGTCGCTCCCAGCCCGGTCACCGTTCGAGGCCTTGGGGTCGTCTTCGTCGGCCATCACAGCAACACGATCAGGAGGGCGAGGACGCAGACGTAGATCCCGGCCTCGGCGAGCGGCGGGTTGGCGACGTAGCGGCTGAAGCGGATGCGCGCGAAGACGAAGCGCAGCGCGATCAGGATCGCGAAGGCGCCCAGCGCATAGGCGACGAAGGGCGAGACCAGGATCCCGCCGATTTGCAGTTCATGACGCATGGTCGCCTTCGAGACCCTCGCGAAACCCTTCGCCTTAGAAACCCGGCATGTCGAGCCGCACGAAGAAGCGTCGATGCCGCTCGATAACGCGCGCGGCCGCCACGAGATCGGTGGCCGCGCGCGCGACCGTCATGCGCGCGCCGCGGTCGTCCGCGGGCGCGGCACGCAGGAGGTCGCGAGCTGCGTCCTGCAGGCGCCAGGCGTCGCCGCGCGCGAGCGCGTCCCGGCCCTTCGAAACCGGATCGCGCATCCCCGCGGTTCCGTCGAGCAGCCGCATCTGTGCGTGGGCGCGGGCGGCGGCCGATTCCAGCTGCGACAGGGCGAAGGCGTGGACCATCGCCATCCGGCGCACCGCGCGGCTGCCGGAGGTGTAGCCCGCGAACTGGAACAGCCGGTCGGCGTTCAGGCTGGTCCGCGTGGTCGCGTCGCCGCCTTCGCCGGCCAGGGCTTCAGCGAGCGCGCGCTTAGCGGAATCCAGCGCGAAGGCGCGATGCTGCGAGGGCGAGATCGGCAGGACCAGGCGCACCGCGAGGAACAGGATGATCGCCGCCGCGATCACCAGCGCGACGTTCATCAGGTAGGTCTGCGGATCGTAGCTCTGCGGATTCTCCGGCGCGATCAGCACCGGCGTGAACACCAGCGCGATGAAGCCG
Organism: Methylobacterium sp. WL120; assembly: GCF_008039465.1. Classification (NCBI taxonomy): domain Bacteria; kingdom Pseudomonadati; phylum Pseudomonadota; class Alphaproteobacteria; order Hyphomicrobiales; family Methylobacteriaceae; genus Methylobacterium; species Methylobacterium sp. WL120. Next base: position 20,110 of record NZ_VRUT01000021.1, read on the forward strand.
ATGCCGAAGGTCGACGGATTCAGCGACAGGAAGCACGCGACGAAGACCGGAACGATCATCGCGATGGCGAGCAGCGGGAAGCCCTGGTTCCCGTTGAGGAAGGCGAACAGCACGATGCCGGCGAACAGCGACGCCAGCGGCATGCCGATCAGCACGCTGACGGCGAACTTCTTGGGGTCCGGGGCGGTGGACGACAGCGCGCAGGTGGAGGCCACCTGCACCAGCGCGAACGAGGTCTGCGGCAGGCCGGACAGGATCATGAAGGCGGCGGTGAGCCCGAAGCCGATCGCCACCCGCAACGCCGCGCGCAAGGCCACGGGAAAGTCGCGGTGCGTCGGGAGCTTCACGTCGCGCAGCGGCACATGGCCGTCGGCGAGCGCGCGCACTCCGTCGTCGGCAAAGGTCGCCGCGTTGACGAAGTCGAGGCAGCGCTGGAGCGCCACCAGTTCGTCGAGGGGGCGGCGGCCGTCCCGGACCGCCTCGTCGACGAGGTCGCGCAGCCTCGCGTCGATCCGGTCGAGGCGTGCGGCGTGCGGCTCGCCGACGCCGCCTCCGGAAACCTCGCGGCACAAGCCCAGCGCCTCCTCCGCCGCCGGGCTCGGATGGCGCAGCGCCGCCGCGGCGTTGACGGCGGCGCGGCTCGCTGCCGCCATCACGTAGAGCGCCGCGATCGCGCTGCGGGATCCGGCCGCGCGATACGGGCCGTCGTCGAGTTCGCCGGCGATCGCGCTGGCGTCGGCGCGCATCGGCGCGATCGTGCGGATGAGGGCTGCGGTGCGCAGGGGCCCGGGATCGCCTGACGTGAACGCCTCGTGGGCGAAGGCCTTGGTGCCGTCGTAGGCCGACGACAGGGTCGGCAACAGCGTGCGCCACGTGCTGGGAGAGGCGAGAGCATCGTTGATGAAGGTGATCGTGACGATCGCCACCGTGATCGCCGCAAGCCGCCCGACCGCCGCGTCGAAGGTCGTCTGCGGCGCATCGATATGCGCAAGCGCGATGATCGCGACGGTATAGCCCGAGAGCATCGCACCGTAGGCGCGGGTGTCCTGCAGGTACTGGGCGGTGAAGACGCAGAGCCCGATCCACACCGAGAAGGCGACGAGCAGCGTCACGCGGTCCTGCGCGAACAGCGCCATGAACACGATCGCCACGATGCCGCCGACGACGGTGCCGAGGAAGCGGTAGGCCGCCTTCGAGATCGCCTGCCCGCGCTTGGGCTGCGCCAGGATCGCGACGCCTGTGGCGGCGGACGACGCGCTGTCGAGCTGCAGCCAGAACGCGACGTAGAGCGCCAGCATCATGGCCAGCCAGATCCGGAAGGCGAAAGCCCAGGCGGCCGGCTTCGGCACGATCGCGTCGAGCCGGTCGATCGCGCGGTCGAGCCACGGGGCGCGCCGGGTGGCGGCCGCGCTCATCGCAGGCGCGCGCCGGGCGCGGCGGCTGTGCCGACGACGGCCTCGGCGTCGCGCGCCCGTCCGGCGATCCGCGCCTGCCACAGGCACAGCGACGGCGTGACGCCGAGCTCCATGGCCAGCGCCGCCAGCATCGTCAGCGACGGGACGCCCGTGAGCCACAGGCCGAGCAGCCGCGCGAGCCCGCCGAGCATGACGACGAGGGTCAGGAACCGGAACAGGCGTCCCTTGTCCTCGATCCCGGGGACGCAGGTGAGGAACAGGATGCCGACGCCGGTAAGCAGGCCGGAGAGATAGCGGAAATGGCTGTCCGCGGAGATGTTAGGCACGCCGCCCTCCATCCCGTTGATGCCGAAGACCACGCCGTACAATCCGGCGGCGACCGGCACGATCGCCGCCACCGCCACCACGCGCTGAAGCGCCTGCCGTTCCGTCATCATGCCGTTCGGTTACGCGTGGGCACCCGGACGCACAACCCGCAGAGCGGGCGGACGATCCGTCAGGCCTTCTCACCCTTCAGGCGCTTGTTGCACTTGCTCCAGTATTGCGGCCACTTCGGCCCCTGCGACACCTTCTCGGCGTCGGCCAGCGCCCGCCACTGGGCGCCGCAGGTCTTCTGGCGCTGGCGCGCCGCCGTCTGCCCGGAGCTCGGCGTCGCGCCCGGCTTGGCGGCGGGCGTGGCCGGCGCCGCCATCGGGGTCTCGGTCGGCTTGGCCGCGGGCGCCTCCTTGGCCGTGGCCGGCTGGGCCAGGGCCAGCGGGACAGAGAAGGCGGCGATCGCGAGGAAACGGGCGAACATGACGGCGGACCCTCCGTGGCGGCCCATCGAATCCCGATGCGGCGAACCTCACACCATCACAGCGGCAAGCGCGCCCGGGAACAAGGCCGTGCGCCTCCGCACCAACAGCCGCCGGCCCCGCCTCTCGAAATCGTGAGTGGTGGCCTGGCGCTCTTGAGTACGCGGCGAGTTCCGCGGTAGCTACCGTCGGCAGCCGAGGCCCGTCGTGTCGGCTGGCCGATCCGGCGAGAGCGAAGGCAAGCGATGGCGGCCGTGACCGGCAAACCGATCGACCTCCACACGTGGAGCACGCCGAACGGCTGGAAGATCCCGATCATGCTGGAGGAGTGCGGCCTACCGTACCGCGTCGTGCCGGTCGACATCGCCAAGGGCGAGCAGATGGCGCCCGCATTCCTTGAAATCTCGCCGAACAACAAGATCCCGGCGATCGTCGATTACGACGGACCCGGCGGCGAGCCGGTCTCGATCTTCGAGTCGGGCGCGATCCTGCAATATCTCGGGCGCAAGACCGGCCGCTTCTACCCGACCGACGAGCGCGCCCGCGTCGCGGTGGACGAGTGGCTGTTCTGGCAATGCGCCGGCTTCGGGCCGATGCTCGGCCAGACCCACCATTTCAAGATCTACGCGAAGGAGAAGATCCCCTACGCGATCGAACGGTTCACCGCCGAGACCAATCGCCTCTACGGCGTGCTCGACCGGCGGCTCGCGGACCGCGAGTACCTCGCCGGGGACTATTCCATCGCCGACATGGCGACGGTGCCTTGGGCGAAGTTCACCGGAAAGCAGGGCGTCGACCTCGGCACGCTGCCGAACGTGAAGGCGTGGCTCGACCGGGTGCTGGCGCGGCCGGCGGTGCAGCGCGGGTTGGCGGCGATCTAGCGTCGTCGGGCGGAGCACCCACCATGATGCGGGGTCCGCGCGAGGCAGCTTCGGCCTATTTCGCGGCGGGCTTGGCCGGCTTCTGCGGCGCCGGCTCTGACGCGGTGTTGGCGGCCTGCTGGTTCACGTCCGGAACCTTGGTCCAGGTCTGCGAGCCGCACAGCACCTTGAGCAGGCATCCGGAGACGGACAGCTCCGAGGCGTTCTCGCGCTCGAGGCTGACCTGATAGATCTTGCCTTCCTCGATGTTGTAGATGCTGCCCGAGAACTTCGCCTCGTCGGGCTGCAGCCCCTCGATCAGCGGCAGGCCGAGCACCGGCCGCGAGCGCTTCTTCGGATCGGGGTTCTTGATGTCGGTGCGCGGCGTGCCAGCCTCCGTGGTGGCGACCTTGAGCCAGACCACCTTGCCGCAGACCTGCGCCTGGCCGGCGCCGCAGCGGTCGATCCGGATCTTCGCGCGGCCGTCCTCCGTGAGCCAGGTGCCGGAGGGGTCCTTGCCCGCGTCGGCGTGAGCCGAGGCGAGACCGGTGAGGAGGAGGGCGGAGGCGAGGGCGAGACGCATGTGGCTTAAGCTCCGAAGCTGGCGCCTGACGGCGCGGGGCGGGTGGAGTTCGTGGCGACACTGAAGCCTTCGCATTCAGGCGAATTTTCGGCAGTGTTGCAGCCACGCCATGGCCGAGCTTGATTCGGCTTCGGGTTGAGGGCGGTGGGCGCCCCCGCTATAAGCCCGGCGCGAAAGCGATTTTCCCGGTCGCCTCAGGGCGGCTTTCTTTTCTCCCGAACGGACTGACCATGGCCACCGAGCGCACCTTCTCCATCCTCAAGCCCGACGCGACCAAGCGGAACCTCACGGGCGCGGTCAACGCGGTCATCGAGAAGGCGGGCCTGCGGATCGTCGGCCAGCGCCGCATCCAGATGAGCCAGGCCCAGGCCGAGAAGTTCTACGAGATCCACAAGGAGCGCCCGTTCTTCGGCGAGCTCGTGACCTTCATGACCTCCGGCCCGGTGGTCGTTCAGGTGCTCGAAGGCGAGAACGCCGTGGCGAAGTACCGTGAGGTGATGGGCGCGACGAACCCGGCCCAGGCTGCCGAGGGCACCATCCGCAAGACCTTCTCGGAGTCGGTCGGCGAGAACACCGTCCACGGTTCGGATAGCGCCGACAACGCCAAGATGGAGATCGCGCAGTTCTTCCAGGATTCCGACATCGTCGGCTGAAGTCCACGCAGACATCTCGGCCGAGGGTGGTCGCCGGAGCACACCGGCGACGCCTTCGACCCTGTCGAATGCCACACCGCCCGGAATGGGGGGCGGTGTGGCCGCACCGCCATTGACGAAGCGTGCGGCCAAAGAGTCCAACGGCATCGGATTTCCCGATCTCGCCAACGGACCTGCCATGACGACCCGCCGCCTGTCCCTGATCGCCGCCGGCCTGCTCTCGCTCGCCGCGACCGCCGCCCTCGCCAGCGGCTCCTCTGCGCCGTTCGAGCAGTACCAGCCCGATCCGGCGCTGCGCACGGCGCCGAAGGCGAACCTCGAAGGCCGCGTGCGCCACGCCTGCGCCGTGGTGCAGGCCCGCCTCACCAGCGCGCCGGAAGCCTCGCTGGAGCGTCCCTGCGGCTGCTACGCGAAGCAGACCATGCGCTCGCTCGACGAGTCCGAGATCGAGTCCTACCGCGCCACCGGCTACTTCAACGATTCCGCCCGCGCCAAGGCGCTGAACGCCCTCGACGCGTGCAAGCTGCAGCGCCCGGTCTGACGATCGAACGCACATTCTCCCTCCCTCGCAGAAGCCGGGAGGGAAGAGCGGTTCAGAGGCTCAACAGGGCCGCGTCGGCGGCAGCACCGTCGTCCTCGATCACCACGCGATCGCCCTGCAGCCGCGCCCCGCCGCCTGCCACCAGGGCGAGCGCCGCGGGGTAGAGGCGGTGCTCCTGCACGATCACCCGCGCGGCCAAGCTGTCGGGGTCGTCGCCGGCGCGCACCGGCACCGCCGCCTGCGCCACGATCGGGCCGGCATCGAGTTCCGGCACCACGTAATGCACCGTGCAGCCGTGGAGGCGGACGCCGGCGGAGAGCGCCTGCGCGTGGGTGTGCGTGCCCTTGAACAGCGGCAGCAGGGAGGGATGGATGTTGATTATTCGTCCGGCCCAGGCCTCGACGAAGCCGGCGGAGAAGACGCGCATGAAGCCCGCTAGGCACACCAGCTCGACCCCGGCAGCGCGCAGCTCCGCATCGAGGGCGGCGTCGAAGGTCGCCCGGTCGGGGAAGGCCCTGTGGTCGATGGCGTGCGCGGGGATGCCGACGGACCGGGCGTGAGCGAGGCCGGCGGCGTCCGGCCGGTTCGAGAGCACCAGCACGATCTCGGCCGGATAGCCCGGCGCCTTCGCCGCCTCGATCAGCGAGACCATGTTCGAGCCGCGGCCCGAGATCAGGATCGCGACGCGGGTCTTCGGCTTCGTCGCCATCAGAGCGCGAGGCGGCCGGTGAAGGTCACGGGCTCCGCGCCGCGGGCGGTGATGGCGCCGAGCCGCACCGGCGCCTCGCCGGCCTCGCCGAGCGCCTTCGACACCGCTTCGGCGCGATCCTTCGCGACGACGAGCACCATGCCGACGCCGCAGTTGAAAGTGCGCAGCATCTCCGACTCGGCGACGCCGCCCTCGCGCGCCAACCAGCCGAAGACCGGCGGCGGGCGCACCGCGTCGAGGTCGATCGCGATGCCGACGTCGTCGGGCAGAACGCGGGGCAGGTTGTCCAGGAAGCCGCCGCCTGTGATGTGGGCGAGCGCCTTGATCCCGTCCGTGGCCTTCAGCACCGCGAGCAGCGGCTTCACGTAGATCCGCGTCGGCTCGAGCAACGCCTCGCCCAGCGTCTTGCCGGTGGCGAAGGGCGCGGCCGCGTCCCAGTTGAGGCCGGTGCGCGCGACGATGCGGCGGACGAGCGAGAACCCGTTCGAGTGCACCCCGGAGGAGGGGAGGCCGAGCACCACGTCGCCGGCGCGGATACCGGGCTTCGGCAACAGCGTGCCGCGCTCGGCCGCGCCGACCGAGAAGCCGGCGAGGTCGTAGTCGGCGCCGTCGTAGAGGCCCGGCATCTCCGCCGTCTCGCCGCCGATCAGCGCGCAGCCGGCCTGCCGGCAGCCCTCGGCGATGCCGCGGACGATGTCGGCGCCGACGCCCGGCACCAGCTTGCCGGTGGCGTAGTAGTCGAGGAAGAACAGCGGTTCGGCGCCCTGGACGATGATGTCGTTGACGCACATCGCCACGAGGTCGATGCCGATCGTGTCGTGCCGGCCGGTCTCGATCGCGATCTTCACCTTGGTGCCGACGCCGTCGTTGGCGGCGACCAGGATCGGATCCTTGAAGCCCGCGGCTTTCAGGTCGAACAGGCCGCCGAACCCGCCGATCTCGGCGTCGGCGCCGGGCCGGCGCGTCGCGCGCACCAGCGGTTTGATCGTCTCGACCATCGCGTTCCCGGCGTCGATGTCGACGCCCGCATGCGCGTAGGTCAGCCCGTTCGTGGTCTCGGCCGTCATCGGCGTCCCGTTCCTGTGGTCCGCGGATGCTTTAGCCGAGTTTCGCGCCGACCGAACCCGTCGGCTCACAAGAAAACGACCCACCCGGATCGGTTCCGTGCCCCGTCGGCGCCGCCGGCAGCCTTGACCGTGCGGAGACGCCTTCCCACTGTCTCCGCTCTGTCGGGTGGGGAGGGCGTCGATGCGCGCGAGGGCTGTGATCGGTCTGGCGGTGCTCGTCGCCCTCGGAATCGTCGTCTACCTGCTGCGCGAGGTGATGCTGCCGTTCGTCGCCGGGATCGCGCTGGCCTACCTGCTCGACCCCCTGGCCGACCGCCTCGAACGCCTCGGCCTCGGACGCCTGACGGCGAGCCTGCTGATCCTGGCGATGTTCGTCGCCGGCCTGATCGTCTCGCTGCTGATCGTGGTGCCGCTCGCCGCCAACCAGGTCGCGGCCCTGGTCAACAGCCTGCCCGGCATGATCGGGCGGCTGCAGGGCATCATCGCCGAGCGCGCTGGCCCGGTGCTGCAGCGGCTCGGCGGCGCCGACGTGGTCAACGAGCTGCAAGCCTCGGTGGGGACGCTCGCGACCCAGGGCGGCGCGTGGCTGCTCGCCTTCCTCAAGTCGATCTGGTCCGGCTCGCAGGCGGTGATCTCGCTGGTCTCGCTGCTGGTGGTGACGCCGGTGGTCGCCTTCTACATCCTGATCGACTGGGACCGGATGATCGCCACGCTCGACACCTGGGTGCCGCCGCGCCACCGCGCGACGGTGCGCCGGCTCGCGGCGCAGATCGACCGCGCGATCATCGGCTTCGTGCGCGGGCAGACGCTGGTCTGCCTGATCCTCGGCACCTTCTACGCGCTCGGCCTGTGGCTCGTCGGCCTGAACTTCGGCGTCCTGATCGGCCTGATCGCGGGCTTCCTCACCTTCATTCCCTACGTGGGCACGCTGACGGGCTTCCTGCTCTCGGTCGGCGTCGCGCTGGTTCAGTTCTGGCCCGGCTCGGACTGGCTGCATCTCGGGCTGACGGTCGGGGTGTTCCTGGTCGGCCAGTTCCTGGAGGGCAACGTGATCGCGCCCAAGCTCGTCGGCGAATCGGTCGGCCTGCATCCGGTTTGGCTGATGTTCGCGCTGCTCGCCTTCGGCTCGCTGTTCGGGTTCCTCGGGTTGCTCCTGGCGGTGCCGGTGGCGGCCTCGATCGGCGTCCTCGTGCGCTTCGCGCTCTCGCGCTACCTGCAGAGCCGGCTCTACCATGCCGAGCAGCCGGTGCTGATCGAGGTGCCGCGGGCCTGAGCGGGACGCTTGACTGTCGGGCCGGCAGGGTCACCCTGGACGCCGCATGCGCGAGAACGCCCCCCCGAAGCAACTGGCCTTCGACCTTCCGCTCGATCCGCGCTACGGCCGCGAGGATTTCCTGGTCGGCACGGCCAACGAGGCCGCCTACGCGTCGATCGAGGCCTGGCCCGATTGGCCGGACACCGTGCTGGTCCTCACCGGGCCGCCCGGAAGCGGCAAGAGCCATCTCGCCTCGATCTGGGCGACGCGGGCTCATGCCTGGACCGTGTCGGCCGCCGACGTCACGGCGGAGGCGGTGACCCACTGCGTCTCGAACGGCGCCCTGGTGATCGAGGACATCGACCGCCCCGGCCGCGACGAGGCGGCCCTGTTCCACCTGCTCAACCTCGCCCGGGAGCGCAAATGCCCGGTGCTGCTGACCAGCGGCGCGGCGATCGACCAGATCGGGCTGACCGTTGCGGACCTGCGCTCGCGCCTTCGGCTCGCGCCGGGCGTGGCGATCCGCGAGCCCGACGACGCCCTGCTCCGCGCGGTGATGGTGAAGCTGTTTGTAGATCGGCAACTGGTTGTGGATCTGCGTGTGATCGACGCCCTGGCGCTCCGCATCGACCGCTCGCTCGGGCGGGCGCGGGAGGTGGTGGCCGAACTCGATCGCGACGCCCTCGGCCGCGGTCGCCGCATCACCCGGCCGCTGGCGCTGGCGGTGCTCGAACGCCTTGGCATCGTCGAAGGCGGCGAGGACGACGAAGAGGACGGCGAGGACGACTGATCGCCACGCATGGGCGGCGGTCGGCGCGCTTCGGATGCGAGGGTCGCGTGCCGACCGTCACGGCAATGTCGCATTCCGGCGGACCACCCATGTTAGGGACGCCGCGACAGGCGGCAGGTGAGGAGTGGCAGGGTTGTCGGATATCGAATCGAACGTGGACGCCCTCGATCGCGACCGGACGGACGACGTCGTCGAGGCCGGCGACGAGGCGACGCCCAAGCGCACCGTACGGCGCGCGCCGCCCGCCCGCGCCCCGCGCCGGGCCGCAGCCTCCGACACCGCCGGCGACGAGTGGCCGACCGCTGCCGAGATCCCCGAGCCGCCCAAGGCCGACGACGACAAGGCGGCGCGCGAGACTATCCTCGAAGCCGGCCGCGCCCTGCGGAACTCGCCCGAGCGCTTCGTCAACCGCGAGCTGTCCTGGCTGCAGTTCAACCGGCGCGTGCTGGAGGAGGCGGCCAACACCTCGCATCCCCTGCTGGAAAAGCTGCGCTTCCTCTCGATCTCGGCCAACAACCTCGACGAGTTCTTCATGGTGCGCGTCGCCGGCCTGATCGATCAGGTCCGCGCCGGGCTGACGCTGCCGTCGCAGGACGGCCTGTCGCCGTCCGAGCAGCTCGCCCGCATCGGCACCGGCGTTTCCAAGCTCGCCGAGGACCAGCAGGCGCGCTGGCGGGCTTTGCGCGAGGAGCTCGACGGCGTCGTCGCCCTCGTCGAGCCCGACGCGCTGCGGCCGGAGCACGCGGCGTGGCTGGAGGAGTACTTCCTCAACCACGTCTTCCCGGTGCTGACACCGCTGGCGATCGACCCGGCCCACCCGTTCCCGTTCATCCCCAACCTCGGCACGACCATCGCGCTGATGTTGACGCGGCCGCGCGACGGGCGGGTGCTGCGCGCACTGATCCGCATGCCCGGCGTGCTCGACCGGTTCGTGCGCCTACCGGCGATCGAGGACGACACGGTCGCGCGCTTCATCGCCATCGAGCAGGTGATCGTGCTGTTCACCGGGCGGCTGTTCCCGGGCTACCTCGTGAAGGGGCAGGGCGCCTTCCGGGTGATCCGCGATTCGGATCTCGAGATCGAGGAGGAGGCCGAGGACCTCGTCCTGCATTTCGAGACCGCGCTGAAGCAGCGCCGCCGCGGCATCGTCATCCGCCTCGAGGTCGAATCCGGCATGCCGGAGGACCTGCGCAGCTTCGTCTGCGACGAGCTTGAGATCGGCGCGGACGCGATCTTCATCGTCGAGGGCATGCTGGCGCTGAACGAACTGTCGCAGATCGTCGGGATCGACCGTCCCGACCTCAAGTTCAAGCCCTACAACCCACGCTTCCCGGAGCGCATCCGCGAGAGCGGCGGCGACGTGTTCGCGGCGATCCGCCAGAAGGATTTCTGCGTCCACCACCCCTACGAGTCGTTCGATTCGGTGGTGCAGTTCCTGGCGCAGGCCGCCCGCGACCCGAACGTCGTGGCGATCAAGCAGACGCTGTATCGCACCTCCTCCAACTCGCCGATCGTCGCGGCGCTGGCGGAGGCGGCCGAGCTCGGCAAGTCGGTGACGGCTTTGGTCGAGCTGAAGGCGCGCTTCGACGAAGAGGCCAACATCCGCTGGGCGCGCAACCTCGAGAAGGCCGGCGCGCAGGTGGTGTTCGGCTTCGTCGAGCTGAAGACCCACGCCAAGCTGTCGATGGTGGTGCGGCGCGAGGGCGACAAGCTCGTCACCTACTGCCATGTCGGCACCGGCAACTATCACCCGATCACCGCGCGCATCTACACCGACCTGTCGTTCTTCACCGCCGACCCGGCGGTGGCGCGCGACGTGTCGCGGATCTTCAACTTCATCACCGGCTACGCCGAGCCGGCGCAGCTGGAGCGGATGTCGGTCTCGCCGCTCACCGCCAAGGCGCGGCTGCTCGCCGACATCGAGGCGGAGGCGGCGCATGCCAAGGCCGGGCGCCCGGCTGCGATCTGGATCAAGTGCAACTCGCTCGTCGACGCGCAGGTGATCGATGCGCTCTACGACGCCTCTCAGGAGGGCGTGCAGATCGACTGCGTCGTCCGCGGCATCTGCTGCCTGCGGCCGGGCGTTCCGGGCCTCTCTGAGACGATCCGCGTCAAGTCGATCGTCGGGCGCTTCCTGGAGCACGGGCGCATCTACGCCTTCGGCAACGGCGTCGGGCTGCCCCACCCGAAGGCGACGGTCTACATCTCCTCGGCCGACCTGATGAGCCGCAACCTCGACCGCCGCGTCGAGTCCCTGCTGCCGATCAGCAACCCGACGGTCCATCAACAGGTTCTCGACCAGATCATGCTGGCCAACCTCCTCGACAACCGCCAGAGCTGGCGTGTACTGGCATCCGGCGGCGCCGAGCGTATCCACCCCGCCGATGGCGAGGAACCGTTCAACGCGCACAAGTACTTCATGACGAACCCGAGCCTGTCCGGCCGCGGCAAGTCGTCGAAGAAGTCGAGTCCGCGGGCCCTCAGCCGTCGCGCACAGCGGGGCTGATCGTCCGGCCGCCGGACGGATACATGGATCGGGCGGCGCGGATCGTGCCGCCGGATCGGTCAGACGTGCGTTCGACGCAGCCGGTCGGTATCATACAGCGAGGTCGTTGCTTGGGTCCCCATCGCGCCAACCTCACGCTCGCCCATTCCGCCGACCGGGAGCCGGCCTTGGTCAACGCGCCCGTCGCGATCATCGACATCGGTTCGAACTCGGTCCGCCTCGTGGCCTATGACGGCCTGAGCCGGGCGCCGACGCCGCTCTACAACGAGAAGGTCCTGTGCGGGCTGGGCCGCAACGTCCTCACCACCGGCCGCCTCAACGACGAGGCGGTGCGCCGGGCGCTGGCCGCACTCGCGCGCTTCCGCGTGCTCTGCGAGACGATGCGGGTCGGGCGCCTCTTCGTGCTCGCCACCGCGGCTGCCCGCGACGCCTCGAACGGCCCCGCCTTCCTCGAGGCGGCGGAAGCCGCCTGCGGCACCCGCATCGAGCTCCTGTCCGGCCGGCGCGAGGCCGAGCTGTCGGCGCTCGGCGTGGTGTCGGGCTTCCATGCGCCGGACGGCGTGGTCGGCGACCTCGGCGGCGGCTCGCTGGAACTCGTGGACGTGCGCGGCGCGGTGGTCGGGCAGGGCGTGACGATGCCGCTCGGCGGGCTCGCGCTGCAGGACCTCTCGGGCGGCTCGCTGAAGAAGGCCGGCAAGATCGTGCGCGAGCACATGAAGAAGGCCGCGCCGCAGCTGGAGACGCTCCGCGGGCGCACCTTCTACGCCGTCGGCGGCACCTGGCGGGCGCTCGCCCGCCTGCATCAGGCCGCGCGCCAATATCCCGTCCACGTGATGCATGGCTACACCGTCGAGCCGACTGACGAGCTGAGCTTCCTTCAGGTGGTCGAGCAATCCGACGCGGCGACGCTGCAGGACGTCGAGGCGATTTCGGAAGCGCGCCGCCCGCTGCTCGCCTACGGGGCCGTGGTGCTGGAGGAGATCATCCGCGTCGGCCGGCCGCGCGAGGTCGCGATCTCGGCCTCCGGCGTGCGCGAGGGCCTGCTCTACGAGCAGGTCGACCGCGACACCCGCGCGCTCGATCCGCTGCTCGCCTCCTGCGCCGAGCTGAACCAGCTTCGCGCGCGCTCGCCGCGCCACGCAGACGAGCTGATCGCCTGGACCGACCGGTTCGTGGCGGCGCTCGACGGACCGGAGACCGCCGACGAGCGCCGGCTGCGGCATGCCGCCTGCCTCCTGTCCGACATCGGCTGGCGGGCGCATCCCGACTACCGCGGCGAGCAGAGCATTGCGATCATCCAGAACGCGGCCTTCGTCGGCATCGACCATCCCGGCCGCGGCTTCCTTGCCCTGGCGATCTACTTCCGCCACGAGGGCGTCGCCCCGGAGAAGGCCAACCCGATGCTGCGTGCGCTCGCCGGTCCGCGCCTGTTCGAGCGGGCCCGCCTCATCGGCGCCCTGCTGCGGGTCGCGTTTCCGATGACCGCCGGGATGGAGGGCGCCCTGCGCCGCATGCCGCTCACGATCGAGGACGGCCGCGTCATACTGAGTCTGCCGCCCGAGTGGGACGCTTTGAATGGCGACCGCCTGCTCAACCGCGTCCGCGGCCTCGGCCGCATCGTTGGGCTCGAAGGGCGCGTCCGCGTCGGGTGACGCGCCGGTAGATGCGCGGCGTGAGCGCCGCGCAGCCGTTCAAGCCGTCCGCTCGGCGAAGATCGCCTTCTTGACGATCGCGTGGACGCCCCAGTTGCCGTCCACCACCTGGGTGATGCCGAAATCGACTGCGATCGACATCAGCGAGATCGCCTCGTCCTCCGTCAGCCCCTTCGCGTGCATCAGGAACTGCCGCATCTTGCGGAAGGCGTCGCGCATGGCGAGGTCGATCGAGGATTTCTGGAAGATGGCTTCCTGTGCGCCGGCGCCGAGGTCCTTGAGATAGTTCGGATAGCTGAAGCCGGAGAGTACCCACTCGTCCCTGGTCTCGATCATCGGAAAGTCGAGGCTTTCGAGGGCTGTACCGGCAAGGTCCTGCTTCTTGTGCAGCACGAACTGGAACGTGCCGGTGAGCGAGCACTCGATCGCGGTGCCGCAGAGTTCGGAATCGCCCTGGCTCGCATGCGGGTCGCCGACTGAGAACAGCGCACCCGGCACGGCGACCGGATAGTACATCGTCGCGCCCTTGCCGATGCGCCAGTTGTCGATGTTGCCGCCGGTGTAGCTCGGCGGAATGGAGTTCACCATGTCGGCTTCCGCGGGCGCCAAGCCCATTGTGCCGAAATGCGGTCGGATCGGCACGCGGATGCCCTTCAAGACATCGAAGTTCCGGTCGGTCTTGGTGTGGTCGACCAGCAGGCCTGGATAGTCGATCGTCGGATGGGCGATCCCGTTCGGATCGGTCACGCCCGGCCAGCGAAAGCTGTAGACGGCCTTCGCCCAATCGCGCGTCCCGGTCGCGTCGACCTCGTAGATGGTCACGACCTCGCGCGGCTTTTCGCCCGTCAGAAGGTCCTTGTAGTGGTAGCCCCACCAGGCGGCGGCGTTGCTTCCGAAGGCGAGGCCCTTGAACTTCGGGTTGGCGCAAGGGCGCGGCGTGACGTCGAGGATGCGGACCTCCAGCACGTCGCCGGGCTCCGCGCCGCGGATCGCCACCGGGCCGGTGCAGATGTGGACGCCCAGGCCGCCGCCGGGACCGAGCTTGGCATCGTCGGGGCCTGCGCCACGCCGCGCGACGCCTTTCTTGTCCTTGGTCCAGAGGTAGACGCTCTCGGCGCCCGGATCGCCCTGGATCATCCGCTCGGAATCGTCGCTGGCCTGGTGCGTCAGCGTCTCGATCGTGACGAAATCGCCCGACGCGATCTCGACCTGCGGTTTCAGGTTCTTGCTGAAATAGCCCCAATGCACCGTGTCGGCGTTGGCCGGCAGCATCTGGTGCGTCGCCTGCCGCGGCCCGCGGCCCGCACTGGTCTGAGCGAGGGCCGGCGTGACCAGCGACAGGCCACCGGCGGCAAGGGCGACCGCGCCGCCCGTCGCGACGAACCCGCTCTTCAGGAAGGCGCGGCGTTCGGGCGCGAGATCCCCGAGGAAGCGGCGGCGATGCTCGGCGAACGCCGCGCAGTTCGGATCGTCACCCTGGCACATCGTCTCGGCCCACACGGTTTCGGTGGGACCGGACGATGCAAGGGGATTGCCAGGCTCGCGCCGGTTACTCCGAGATCATCCCGACGCCGGGCTCGGCCGAGTCGAGCTTCTGCTCGTCGCCCGCCTGCGCCTCCACCACCGCGGCGGTGGTGACGTTGACGATACCCCGCGCCGTCACCGACGGTGTGAGGATGTGGGCGGGCTTGGCCGGGCCGATCAGCAGCGGGCCGACGGGGAGGGCGTCGGCCAGCACCTTGGCGAACTGGTAGGCGATGTTGGCCGCATCCAGGTTCGGGAAGATCAGCACGTTGGCCGCGCCCTTCAGCGGCGAGCCGGGCAGCACCCGGTCGCGAACGATCTCCGAGAGGGCGGAATCCGCCTGCATCTCGCCGTCGACCTGGAGGTCGGGCGCGCGCTCGTGGATCAGACCGAGGGCGGCCCGCATCTTCATCGCCGAGGGCGTGTCGGACTGGCCGAAGTCGGAATGGCTCAGCAGCGCGATCTTCGGGGTGATGCCGAAGCGCGTGACGTGCCCGGCGCAGGCGACGGCGAGCTCGGCGATCTCCTCGGCGCTCGGGTCCTGGCGCACATGCGTGTCGGCGAGGAAGTAGGCGCCCTTCTTGGTAACGATCAGACTCATCGCGGCGCATTGCGTCACGCCGGGCAAGAGCCCGATGACGTCGCGGATGATGCGCAGGCGGGTCTCGAACCGGCCTTCCAGCCCGCAGATCAGCGCGTCGGCCTCGCCGCGGCGCACGGCGATGGCGCCGATGATCGTGGTGTTGGTGCGCACCAGAGTGCGGGCGGCGTCCGGCGTGATGCCGCGCCGGCCGGCGATGTCGAGGTAGGTCTGGACGTAGGAGCGGTAGCGTGGATCGTCCTCCGGATCGATCAGCTCGAAGTCGCGGCCCTCCTGGATCGACAGGCCGAAGCGCTTGAGCCGGGTCTCGACCACCCGCGGCCGGCCGACGAGGATCGGTTTTGCGACGCCGTCCTCGACGATGGCCTGGACCGCGCGCAGAACGCGCTCGTCCTCGCCCTCGGCGTAGATGACGCGCTTCGGGTTCTCCTTCGCCTTCGAGAACAGCGGCTTCATGATGAAGCCCGAGCGGTGCACGAACCGGTCGAGGGACTCGGCGTAGGCCGTGATGTCCTCTACCGGGCGGCCGGCGACGCCGGAATCCATCGCCGCCTGCGCGACGGCTGGCGCGATGCGCAGGATCAGCCGCGGGTCGAAGGGGCTCGGGATCAGCGAGCGCGGCCCGAACGGGCGCGCCTCGCCGCCATAGGCGCGGGCGACCACGTCGGAGGGCGTCTCGCGGGCGAGCGCCGCGATCGCCTTCACCGCCGCCTTCTTCATCTCCTCGTTGATCGAGCGCGCGCCGACATCAAGCGCGCCGCGGAAGATGTAGGGAAAGCACAAGACGTTGTTGACCTGGTTCGGGAAATCCGAGCGCCCGGTGCAGATCATCGCGTCGGGGCGCTTCTCCTGCGCGAGGTCGGGCATGATCTCGGGATAGGGATTGGCCAAAGCCATGATCAGCGGCTTCTCGGCCATCTTCTCGAGGTACTCGGGCTTGAGCACGCCCCCGGCAGAGAGGCCGATGAACACGTCGGCGCCGGGGATCACCTCGGCCAGCGTCCGCGCCTCGGTCTCCTGCGCGTAGATGTCCTTCCACCGGTCCATCAGCTCGGTGCGGCCCTTGTAGACCACGCCCTTGATGTCGGTGACCGTGATGTTCTCCCGCGTCGCTCCGAGCGAGACCAACAGGTTGAGGCAGGCCAGAGCCGCCGCGCCCGCGCCCGAGGTGACGATGCGGACGTCCGACAGCTGCTTGCCGGCGAGTTCCAGCGCGTTGAGGACGGCGGCCGCGACGATGATCGCGGTGCCGTGCTGGTCGTCGTGGAAGACCGGGATGTTCATCCGGGCGCGGCACTGCTCCTCGACCTCGAAGCACTCCGGCGCCTTGATGTCCTCGAGGTTGATGCCGCCGAAGGTCGGCTCGAGCGAACACACGACATCGACGAGCTTGGCCACGTCGAGCTGGTCGACCTCGATATCGAACACGTCGATGCCGGCGAACTTCTTGAACAGGACGGCCTTGCCCTCCATCACCGGCTTGGACGCCAGCGGGCCGATGTTGCCGAGGCCGAGCACCGCGGTGCCGTTGGTGAGCACCGCCACGAGGTTCTGGCGGATCGTGAGGGTCGCGGCCTCCTGCGGGTCGGCGGCGATGGCCTCGCAGGCGGCGGCGACGCCGGGCGAATAGGCGAGCGCCAGGTCTCGCTGGTTGCCCAGCGGCTTCGTCGCCTGGATCTCGAGCTTTCCGGGCCGCGGAAGGCGGTGGTAGACGAGAGCCCCCGACTTGAGATCCTCGGACATGTTGTCGCCCATGGCCCATTCTCCCTCGATCAGGCGGGTGCGCCCTCCGGCATCGACCCCCTCCACATGAAGGCCCTGTTGCACCGGCTGCGCAGCGGGCGCAACCCGAACAACGAGACGCGAATCCACCTGGAAAAGCTGGTGCGCGCCTACGGATTCTCCATCGGTGCCTATTCCTACGGGCGGCCGAAGGTGCGTTTCGCCGAATCCGGCCGGAGGCTGACGATCGGCCGCTATTGTTCCATCGCCGACAAGGTCGAGATCCTGCTCGGCGGCGACCACCGGCTCGACTGGGCCTCGACCTATCCGTTCGCGGCGATGCGCGGGCTCTGGCCCGAGGCCGACGCGCCGGCCGACTACCACGCCTCGCGCGGGGACGTGTCGATCGGGCACGACGTCTGGCTCGGCTCAGGCTGCATGATCCTGTCGGGCGTCACGGTCGGCCACGGCGCGGTGGTGGCGGCACGCGCTGTCGTCGCCCACGACGTGCCGCCCTACGCGGTCGTCGCCGGCAACCCGGCGCGGGTGGTGCGAACCCGCTTCGACGAGGCGATGGTCGCGGACCTCGTCGCCTGCGCCTGGTGGGACCTGCCGCACGCCACGGTGGCGCGCCTGGTGCCGCTTCTCCAGAGCGGGCGCATCCCCGAGCTGGTCGAAGCCGCCCGCGCCGTTGCGCCGCCTGCCTGAATCCCTTACCCGCGGGCCGATCGTCTTCGCGAGGCCGTCCTCGCAAGCGCGCCCGTTGTAAGTCTTCGCCGAAGGTCCGCCCGATGTCACAGACGCCTCCCGACCGCCTCGCCGTGAACCCGAACAGCCCGTTCTACGACGAGACCGTTCTGGAACGCGGCATCGGCATCCGCTTCAAGGGCGTCGAGAAGACCAACGTCGAGGAATATTGCGTCAGCGAGGGCTGGGTTCGGCTGAGCGCCGGCAAGACGCTCGACCGCGCCGGAAACCCGATGACGGTGAAGCTCAAGGGCCCGGTGGAGCCCTATTTCCGGGATGCCGCGCCCGAATCCGAAGCTGCCCCGGAGGCCTGAGCCTCCCGTCGGCCGCGCGCGAGGTCGAAGTCGCGCAACGTACCGGCCACCAGGGCCGCGACTTGCTCGGAGCTGCGGGCGTCGCGGACCACGAGGCTCGCGAGCACGTCGGTGCGGCGCTGCCGCTGCTTGGTCGTCCGGGCGTGGTTCGACAGCCGCAGGGCGAAGGCGCATCCTTCGCGCTGCAGGTACAGGCTGTCGCCGCGCTCGTTCCGCGCGACGACATGGAACCCGTGCTCGGCGAGCAGTCGGGCCGCGTGGTCGAGCGCTGCGAGCGGCGGGAGGCGACGCGGGGCCTGCCCGCTCACGGGCCCGCCGGCTCGATGGTGCCGAGCGTCCGCCGCCCCAGGGTCCGCGTCTTCAGCCGCAGCGCCGGGCGCTCGATCGCGTACCAGGAGGCCGTCGCCACGGGAAACGTGAGCGCCAGCGCCGGCAGCAGCAGCGGCAGCGCGGAGATTCCGGGCCAAAGCGCGTGCAGGCTCTGCTGCACCGGCCAGCCGTAAAGGTAGATTCCGTAGGACAGGTCGGCCTTCGGGTCGAAGACCTTGCGGGCGAGCCACGGCGACAGGCCGAGCCAAATCGTGCCGTAGCCTTCCGCGACGAACAGCAGCGCCCGGTAGAACGGCCCGTGTCGCACCAGGAGGCAGGCGAGGCCCAGGATCGCCACGGGCACCACCGACAGGCGAACGACCTCCCGCGCGGTGTAGAGCGCCGCGCCGACGGCGAAGATCAGCGGCAGGCGCAGGGCCGTCTCGAGGCCCTTGGGCAGGTCGGGCCGCGTCGCGTCGGCGACGAGCAGCGCCAGCGCGAAGCCGGCGACGACGAGGGGCGCGATCCAGCGTGAACGCAACGCCCCGAGCAGCCCGGCGCCGACGACGCCGAGATAGCAGAGCACCTCGTATTTCAGGGTCCAGACCGTGCCGAGCGGGCTGCGATACGGGTTGTCGGTGAAGACGCCCGGCAGCGACGCGTTGCTTTTGAAGGTCGTCAGCGTGCCGCGGACGAAGCGCCAGACGCCGCCGTCGCGAAGGTACTCGACGAGGGGCAGCGTGCTCATCGCGGCGCCGAGCACGAGGGCGACGACCAGCGTCGCCGCGACGAGGCCGGGCAGGATGCGCAGGGTCCGCGAGATCAGGTAATCGACGAGGCCGCGCCGGTCGAAGCTCATCGCCACGAGGAAGCCCGACACGGCGAAGAAGCCGTTCACGGCATGCTCGCCGAGGGTGAAGCCGGTCGCGCGCGCAAGCGGCTCGTCGAGGGCGTTGCCGCTGGTGACGCTGAAGGCGTGCGAGACCACTACCGCGACCGCCAGCACCAGGCGAAGCCCGGAGAAGCCGTTATGCGGGCGCGCCAATGCCTCGGCGACGGTCGGCGCGCGGCTCATTCGAGGCCCTCGCGAGCCAGCGCGGTGTGCCCCATGAGCGCGGCCCAGGCGCCGGCGGCCGATCCGCCGTAGCGCTCAAAGCCTGAGCGTCGCAGGATCAGCACGGACAGAAACGCCTTGAGAACGTTGGCGACGAGGCTAGGGAGGATGGGGTCGGCGAGACCGTATTTGCGGGCGACGTAGGCGCGCGACCACGCCTGGTGCCAGCGGGTGCGGAACACCCGTCCGCGCTCGGGCGCCGAGGAGCGCCCGCGCCCGTGCAGGACCTCGGCACCATGCACGTGGACGAGTGCTCGTCCCGCGTCGGCGACGCGGCGGCAGAGGTCGTCGTCCTCGTAGAACAGGAAGATCCGTTCGTCGAAGCCGCCGAGCGACAGAAAGAACCCACGCTCGATCATCAGGCAGGCGCCGGACAGGAACGGCGCGCAGGCGTCGCCCGAGGGCAGGTCTCGGCGCCCACTCGGGTTGGTTAGGTAGGGCGCCAGCAACGAGCGCGGCTGGTAGAAGAACCGGCCGTCCGGCTCGACGATCCGCGGGGCGAAGAGCCCGGCTTCCGGCCAGCGCTCGGCGGCAGCGAGCAGGGCGTCGGCCGCGCCCGGCCGCAGGGTGACGTCGGGGTTGAGGATCAGGACGTAGCGGGCCTGCGCGGCGGCACGGATCCCGCGGGTGTTGGCGCGGCCGTAGCCCTCGTTGCGGCCATTGCGGATCATCTGTGCGCCCGCGGCTTCGGCGATCTCCACAGAGCGGTCGCGGCTGGCGTTGTCGACGACGATCGCCGGGACGTGCTCGGCCGCGAGCGCCGAGAGGCAGGCCGGCAGGGCCTCGGCGCTGTCATGCGCGACGACGACCGCGACGAGGCTCGCCACCTAGCGGGCTCCATGCAGGACGCGCGTCTCCCGCCCCCCTCTGCGGGGGAGGGGGGAGGAAGGAACGCGTCGCGTCACGCCTTCTTCTCGGGCAGGTTCAGGCGGATGTGCAGCTCGCGGAGCTGCTTCGGCGTCGCCTCGGAGGGGGCGCCCATCATCAGGTCCTCGGCGCGCTGGTTCATCGGGAACAGCACGACCTCGCGGATGTTCGGCTCCTCGCAGAGCAGCATCACGATGCGATCGACACCCGGTGCGATGCCGCCGTGCGGCGGGGCGCCGAGGCGAAGCGCGTTGAGCATGCCGCCGAACTTGGCTTCGAGCACATCCTTGCCGTAGCCGGCGATGGCGAAGGCCTTCTCCATGATCTCGGGCTTGTGGTTCCGGATCGCGCCCGACGACAGCTCGATGCCGTTGCAGACGATGTCGTACTGGAACGCCTTGATGTCGAGGATCTTGGCGTCGTCGCCCTCGCCCAGCGCCAGGAAGGCGTCGTGGTCGAAGTTCGGCATCGAGAACGGGTTGTGGGAGAAATCGATGTGCTTCTCGTCCTCATTCCACTCGAACATCGGGAAGTCGGTGATCCAGCAGAACGCGAACTGGTCCTTGTCGGACAGGCCGAGGTCGTCGCCGATGCGGATGCGGGCCTTGCCGGCGAGCGCCGCCGCCTTGGCCTCGGTGCCGGCGGAGAAGAACACCGCGTCGCCGGCCTTCGTCCCGGTCTTCTCGGCGATCCGCGTCAGGATCGGTGCGGGGATGAACTTGGCGATCGGCCCCTTGCCGGCCAAGGCGCCGTCGACCTCCTCGAACACGACGTAGCCGAGGCCGGGCGCGCCCTCAGCGCGGGCGAAGTCGTTGAGCTTGTCGAAGAACGAGCGCGGCTGCGTCGCGGCGCCCGTGGCCGGGATCGCGCGGACCACGCCGCCGGACTTGATCACGCCCTTGAACGCCTTGAACTCCACCGCGTCGTCGGCGAACTCCTCCGTCACGTCGGCGATCAGCAGCGGATTGCGCAGGTCGGGCTTGTCGACGCCGTACTTGAGCATCGCGTCGGCGTAGGTGATGCGCGGGAACACGTCGGTGACGCGCTTTTCGCCGGCGAACTCCTTGAACACCCCGTGCAGCACCGGCTCCACCGCCTGGAACACGTCCTCCTGGGTGACGAAGCTCATCTCGATGTCGAGCTGGTAGAACTCGCCCGGCGAGCGGTCCGCGCGGGCGTCCTCGTCGCGGAAACAGGGTGCGATCTGGAAGTAGCGGTCGAAGCCGGCGATCATCGTCAGCTGCTTGAACTGCTGTGGCGCCTGCGGCAGCGCGTAGAACTTGCCCGGGTGCACGCGCGACGGCACGAGGTAGTCGCGGGCCCCCTCCGGCGACGACGCCGTCAGGATCGGGGTCTGGAACTCGAAGAACCCACCCTCGCGCATGCGCCGGCGGAGCGAATCGACGATGGCGCCGCGCTTCATGATGTTGGCGTGCAGCTTCTCCCGGCGCAGGTCGAGGAAGCGGTAACGGAGGCGGGTCTCCTCCGGGTATTCCAGGTCGCCGAAGACCGGCAGCGGCAGCTCGGCGGCCGCACCCAGCACCTCGAGCTCGTCGATGTAGACCTCGACCGCGCCGGTCGGCAGCTCGGGGTTCTCGGTGCCGGCCGGCCGGGTGCGGACGCGCCCGTCGAGGCGAACGACCCATTCCGAGCGCACGGCGTTCGCCGCCTTGAAGGCCGGCGAATCCGAATCGACCACGCACTGCGTCAGTCCGTAATGGTCGCGCAGGTCGATGAAGAGCACGCCGCCGTGGTCGCGGATGCGGTGGCACCAGCCGGAGAGACGGACCGACGCGCCGACGTCGGATGGGCGGAGCGCCCCGCAGGTATGGGTCCGGTAACGGTGCATCGCAAAACCTTGGGATTGAAGCGCGGCACCATTCACGCGAGGGGGGCGAAGTCAAGCAGTCGGGCGCGGGTCCGCTGCGGCTCGACGACGCGAAGCACTCGCGGCACGGATGCGTCCACGCGAAGGCAGCGGAAGATATCAAGAGAGTCGGTGCAAGAGTGTGGGCGCAAGAGAACGGATAAGCCGGCACCCGGCTCCCCTTTGCAAAAAACCTCCGATATAGCCGGAGGCATGGATCTGATCAGTACGACGCAGGCGCTCCGCGAAGCCTGCGACCGCCTCGCCGCGCAGAGCTTCGTCACCGTGGACACGGAGTTCATGCGTGAGACGACCTATTATCCCAAGCTCTGCCTGATCCAGATGGCGGCGCCGGACGGGACCGGCGTGCTGGTCGACCCTCTGGCCGAGGGCATCGACCTCCAGCCCTTCGTCGACCTGATGGCGGATGAAGGCGTGGTGAAGGTGTTCCACTCCGCCCGTCAGGACCTCGAGATCATCTGGCTGATGGGCGGGCTGCTGCCGCAGCCGTTCTTCGACACGCAGGTCGCGGCGATGGTCTGCGGCTACGGCGACTCGGTGTCCTACGAGCAGCTGGTCAACGACGTGGCCAAGGCCAAGATCGACAAGTCCTCGCGCTTCACGGACTGGTCGCGGCGACCGCTCTCCGACGCGCAGCTTTCCTACGCCCTGTCGGACGTAACCCATCTGGTGACGGTGTACGAGAAGCTCGTCGCCGACCTCGTCCGCGACGACCGCGGGCAGTGGCTCGACGAGGAGATGGCGGTGCTGACCTCGCCCGACACCTACCGCGCCGACCCGGCCCAGGCCTGGCGCCGCCTGTCGGGCCGGATGCGCAAGCCCCGCGAGATCGCGGTGCTGATGGAGGTCGCCGCCTGGCGCGAGCGCGAGGCGCAGACGCGCAACGTGCCGCGCGGGCGCATCCTGAAGGACGAGGCGGTCATCGACGTCGCCACCTCGGCGCCCCGCAGCGTCGAGGCGCTCGGCCGCCTGCGCTCGATCCCGGCCGGCTTCGAGCGCTCGCGCACCGGCACGGACATCCTCGCGGCCGTCGAGCGCGGTTTCGCCCGCGACACGGCCGAGATCGCCTTGCCCGAGCGGGGGCGCGGCCGCAGCGGCGGCAACGGCGCGCTGGTCGAATTGCTCAAGGTGCTTCTGAAAGCCGTGTGCGAGACCGAGGGCGTCGCGCCCAAGATCATCGCCACGGTGGACGACCTCGAGGCGGTGGCCGACGACGACGACGCCGACGTGCCGCTGCTCCAGGGCTGGCGTCGCGAGTTGTTCGGCAGCAAGGCCCTCGACCTCAAGCACGGCCGCCTCGCGCTTTCGGCCGAGGGCGGGCGGATCGTCGTCCGGACGCTTACCTGAACCTTCGTCGCGCCCGGGCCCTTACGGCCAGCCTCCAGAGACATCGTAGCGCGACGTCATCGGCGAGCCCGTGACACGGGTCGAGGCCGGGACTAAATGGCAATGCCTTTGCCGAAACGTCCCAGGGCCGCACGTCGCATCCGATGCACGAACCCAACGAAGTCCTCCAGACGCTGACAGGGCGGGGCACCGTCTCGGCGGAGGGCTGCGGCACCGTCCGCGTTCGCTACCGAGTGGTCGTGGAGCGGCGAGACTCGACGGTGACCGCGCATGGCAGCCTGCACGGAAGCCATGCGGGCCTGCGTCCGATCTGGCTGACGCCCGACTCCACCCTTCGCCTGAAGACGGGACGGGCTTTGGCGATTTCCATCACCGACCTCGTCGGCGACACCGCGGAGTTCGAGAGTACTGGGCCGGTCGGGCCTCTTTGAGCGTCTAACCCGGTGTTGTGGCCAGGTGCGCGATGGTGGTGCCGGAGTCGGTGCAGCCCGGCACCCGATTCTCGCAGCCGAGGGAAGCATGAAAGTGCATTCGATCGCGCACCGATCGACGAGGATGCGGCGAGAGCGCGCAGAAGCGGCAGGAAATCGTCAACCACACTGCTCGGTTCTTTGATCCGTAACCCGATACGGGTTTTGCGCTGCATCCGGGTCTCATGCAGGCGACAACACGGGATGGTGATGGAATGGGCAACGCACCGTGCGCTGGACGCATGAAAAACCGGGGGCTAGAAAAGATAGCCGCTGTGCGCGCATGTGTTTCGCTCTGAAAGCGAAGCAAAGCCTCGCACGAGCATCCGCCATTGTGCGATGCACAACGATATTTTGCGCTGCATCATCGGCCCAGCACTTCACGAGAGGGGTGCGGCGACTTGCGCACAACCCTATGGCCGACGGCACAACCGAGTTGACGACGCTCAAAAATCTCTTAGAGTTCGTTCAAGCTTCGGTTTCGAGGGGGCCGCCTCAGGGATGGCGGTCTCTGGCTCGACGACCCTAAAGGCGTCGATTTCCCGCCCGCTATCGAAGCATATCGATCCCTGTCGCAAAGAGTCAGGTCAGGTCTTCACGTCGCGATCTGCGTCGCGCCGCGTCGGCATCAAGACTTGTCGGAGGAACACACATGAGAGCGGTCCATCTTCTCGCCCTGGGCGCCAGCATGGCGGTTGCCAGCCCGGCGTTCGCGAACGAAGACCTGATGAAGCACCTGGCGAACCCCGCCGAGCAGGTTCTTCAGACGGTCGACTACGCCAACACGCGCTATTCCAAGCTCGACCAGATCAATGCCGGAAACGTCAAGAACCTCCAGGTCGCCTGGACCTTCTCGACCGGCGTGCTGCGCGGCCACGAGGGCTCGCCGCTCGTCGTCGGCAACATGATGTACGTCCACACGCCGTTCCCGAACATCGTCTACGCGCTCGACCTCGACCACGAGGCCAAGATCGTGTGGAAGTACG
>NZ_VRUT01000220.1:0-6148 GCF_008039465.1 Methylobacterium sp. WL120
GCCTCGCGCCCGGCCGGGGCGCCGACGGACTGCGCGGAGGCCGCGCCCGCGAGCCCGCAGCCGAGGCAGAGCGAGAGGATCAGGACGCGGGTCGAACGCAGCATGGGAATTCCTCGTCTGTCTGCGCCGTCAACGCGCGAGGGCCGCGCCGGTGCGCAGCCGGGAGGACGAATTTCCGGTAGACCCGTCAGCTGCCGCGATAGGTCTGGTAGCTCCACGGCGTCGCCACCAGCGGCACGTGATAGTGCCCCTCCGGGTCCGAGACGCCGAAGCGCAGCGGCACGACGTCGAGGAAGGGCGGCTCGGCGAGCGCGATCCCCTGGCGCCGGTAATGATCGCCGAGCGCGAAGCGCAGCTCGTAGACCGCGATCGGCACCGGCCGCCCGGCCACGAGCGGCGCGTCGGTCCGTCCGTCGGCGTTCGTCACCGCCCGCGCCACCAGGGCCGTCTCGGTCTCCGACACCACCTCGTGCAGGCTCACCGCGACGCCTTCCGCCGGCCGCCCGCTGACGGTGTCGAGCACGTGCGTCGAGATCCGGCCCGTGGTCCGGAGCGGTCCGTCGCCGGAGACCAGCGCGTTCAGGCGGATCGCGGCGATGCGGAACACTTCGGCTTCCGCCGTCCGCCGCTCCGTCGCGGCGTCGGATTCGAGGCGCGCGGCGAAGGCGGAGAGCAGCGAGGCCCGCCCGTGCCGCCTGACGCACAGGATGAAGGGCAGCCCGAATTTCGCCTGGTAGGCCGCGTTGAGCGCCGCGAAGCGCGCGACTTCCGCGTCCGACATCCGGTCGAGGCCGGCCGCGGCCTGCTCGGCCACCGAATCGGGGGCCATGGTGCCGTCCCGCGCGGCCCGTCCGGCGAGCTCGGGATGGCCCGCCAGCAGCGCGAGGCGGGTCGTGTCGGAGGCCGTCTCCACGGCGCCGCGCATGGCGGCATGCAACGCCGCGACGCTGGCGAAGGGCCGCGCGCCGGCGGCCTCTCGCGCCACCCACGGGGCGTGCTCGAACACCCCGCCGAGGGCCGCCACGAAGTCGGCCTCTTGCATCGTGTTCAGGTCGGCCAGGGGGATCGTCATCGGGCCTCGCGCGCATCGGGTCTTCCGGGCCGACGGTAGCAGGCAACGGGCCACGCGGCGCGATCGGCGGCCGCAGAGGCGCTGGCTCGGCCCTGGCACATGGCTTGCGCGGGAAAAAGTCCTGCGGCCGGACCGATCCGGCGGCCCCCGGAGCGTTCGCCGATGTCGAGCACCGCCCACCCGGATGTCCTGCCCGCGAGCGGTCCGGTGCCGCTCGCACCCGCCGTCGCGCCGGTCGCCCGGGTCGGCGCCCTGGCGCTCGCGCTGCTGGGCCTCCAGCACGTGCTGGTGATGTATGCCGGCGCCGTCGCCGTGCCGCTGATCGTCGGGCGCGCCCTCAAGCTGGCGCCGGAGCAGGTGGCGATGCTGGTGAGCGCCGACCTGTTCGCGGGCGGCCTCGCCACGCTGGTGCAGAGCTGGGGCCTGCCCGGTGTCGGCATCCGCATGCCGGTGATGATGGGCGTCACCTTCGCCGCCGTGACGCCGATGATCGCCATGGGCGCGAGCCCCGAGATCGGGCTCACCGGCATCTACGGCGCGGTGATCGCCGCCGGGCTGTTCGCGTTCCTGGTGGCGCCGCTCGTCGGGCGGCTGCTGCCGCTGTTCCCGCCGGTGGTCACCGGCACGATCATCCTCGTCATCGGCATCTCGCTGATGCGGGTGGGCGTGAACTGGGCGGCGGGCGGCGTCGGCAACCCGAACTACGGCGCGCCGGTCTTCCTCGGCATCAGCGCCTTCGTGCTGTGCGTGATCCTGGCGATCACCCGCTACGGCACCGGCTTCGTCGCCTCCGCGTCGGTGCTGGTCGGCATCGTCGTCGGCACGCTGGTGGCGGGCGCCTTCGGGCTGGTCGACCTCTCGCACGTGGCGACCGCCGGCTGGTTCGACGTGGTGCGGCCCTTCGCCTTCGGGTGGCCGACCTTCGATCCGGTCTCGGTGGTGACGTTGTGCATCGTCATGGTCGTGGTGATGATCGAGTCGACCGGCATGTTCCTGGCGCTCGCCGAGATCTGCGCCGATCCCGTCGACGAGAGGCGCCTGACCAAGGGCCTGCGCGGCGACGGGCTCGGCACGATGATCGGCGGCGTGTTCAACACCTTCCCCTACACGTCCTTCTCGCAGAACATCGGCCTCGTCGGCGTCACCGGCGTGCGCACCCGCTACGTCGCGGTGGTCGGCGGCGTCATCATGCTCGGGCTCGGGTTGATCCCGAAGCTCGCGGCCCTCGTCGAGGCGGTGCCGCAATGCGTGCTCGGCGGCGCCGGCCTCGTGATGTTCGGCATGGTCGGCGCCACCGGCGCGCGCATCCTCGGCGCGGTCGACTTCGCGCGCAACCGCAACAACCTGTTCATCGTCGCCGTCTCGGTCGGCTTCGGGATGATCCCCCTGGTGGCGCCGAACTTCTTCAAGCAGATGCCGCACGCGCTGCATCCGCTGCTCGAATCCGGCATCCTGCTCTGCGCGATCGCCGCGGTGGCGCTGAACCTGTTCTTCAACGGGCTCGGCAGCACCGCCGACGCCCGCGACGCCGCCCTGCGCCAGGCCGCCGCCGCCGAGCACTGACGCGTCCAGACCCGAACCGGAGACCACCATGCCGCTCACCGCCTCGACCTACGGCAAGGGCCGCGTCCGGGTCATGCGGTTGACCCGCGCGGGCGACCACCACACCCCGCGCGAGCTCACCCTCACCGTGCTGATGAAGGGCGCCTTCGACGCCGCCTGGACGGCGGGCGACAACCGCGCCTGCGTCGCGACCGACAGCGTCAAGAACATCGTCAACGTCACCGCGGCCAAGAACCTGTCCCTCGACAAGGAGGCCTTCGTCGAGGCCGTCGCCGCCGTGTTCCTCGAGACCTACCCGCAGGTCGAGGAGGTCGCGATCGAGGGGCAGGAGACGCGCTGGCTCCGGCACGCCATCGGGCCCGAGCCGCACGGCCACACCTTCACCCTCGACGGCACCGGCACCGGCTTCGTCCGGCTGGTCGCGAGCCGGGGGACGCGCGCGCTGCAATCGGGCCTGCGCGACTTCACCTTCATGAAGACCACGCAATCGGGCTGGTCCGACTTCGTCGACGACGGCTACCGCACCCTGCCCGACACCGCCGACCGCATCGCCGCCACCGCCATGGACGCGACCTGGACCTGGACGCGGGCGCCGGCCGACTACGCCACCGCCAACGCCGAGATCCTCGCCCGGCTGCTCGCGGTGTTCGGCACCACCTACAGCCTCGGCGTGCAGGACAGCATGTACCGGATGGGCGAGGCGGCTTTGGCCGCGATCCCGGAGATCGCCGAGATCGGCTTCGCGATGCCGAACAAGCATTACATCCCGATCAACCTCGCGCCGTTCGGCCTGGAGAACGCCAACGCGGTGTTCCTGCCCACCGACGAGCCGCACGGACAGATCGTGGCGACGATCGCCCGAGGGTAGAATTCCGCGCGTCGGGTGCCGAACCGCACGCTCTGGGAAAGAGGCGTGCCAAGTGCCGAATCTGCCGGCATGCGGCACTGCATCATCGGTTAAGACCCTGATCGGGAACGGATTTTTCGGCTATCTTCGTTGCCGTTGACCCACCGCGATCCGCCCGCACGCGGTATTGGCGAAAAATACGACCAAAACTTCAGCATTCGCAGCCCTTTCCAAAGGCAGCTCTGGTGAAAATCTAGGATCGATAAGATCGGCCGCCGCGGGCGGCCGACCGGACTCGAACCTCGGACGCCTCCCATGACCGCACGCCTGATCCTCGGCACCGCCCTCGGCCTCGCCCTCTCCACCACCGCCTTCGCGCAGAGCTTCACCGCCCCGGCCGGCATCCCGGCCGCCCTCGCGCCCGGCGGCCTCGAAGGCCGCGCCGCCGTCCCGAACGCCCTCGACGCCGCCGGCCACGCCCCGCGCGGCTACGGGCGCGACGTCTACGGCGCCGACGACGGCCTCGTCACCGGATCGCTGCGCGACGCCCGCGACGCGCGGGCCTATCGCGGCCGCTAAGGTCGGCCCCGACGCCGCCGCGACCTTTGCCGAAAAGAGTCGCAGCGGCAGGACTGATTTTGAGCGACGGGGCCGATCCGATCGCGGGTCGCGCTCAGCCGCCGCGACGGCGGCGATGCCGAAAATCTCGGCTTCGCCGGTGTTGCGGCCAAGCCTAGACTTCGCCCCGCAATCGGGACGGAGCAGGCGGCCTTGGCAGATCACGCGGCAGACCATTCGCTTTCGCGCAGGCATCTCCTCGGGGGCGCCGCCGCCCTCGCGCTGGCGCCGCTGTCCAAGGCCCGCGCGGCCGGCACGCTCACCGCCGGCTTCATCTATGTCGGGCCGAAGGACGATTACGGCTACAACCAGGCCCACGCCCTCGCCGCCAAGGCCTTGAAGGGCATGCCCGGGCTCGAGGTCACGGAGGAGGAGCGCGTCCCCGAGACCAACGCCGTCGAGAAGACCATGGAGAGCATGATCGCCCTCGACGGGGCGAGCCTCCTGCTCCCGACCTCGTTCGGCTATTACAGCCCCTACATGGTCGCCGAGGCGAAGAAGAACCCCAAAATCCAGTTCCGCCATTGCGGCGGGCTGTGGACCGAGAAGGACCCGAAGAACGCCGGCTCCTACTTCGGCTACATCGCGCAGGGGCAGTATCTCAACGGGATCGCCGCCGGCCACGCCACCAAGTCGAAGAAGGTCGGCTTCGTCGCCGCCAAGCCGATCCCGCAGGTCCTAAACAACATCAACGCCTTCCTGCTCGGCGCGCAGAGCGTCGACCCGTCGATCACCTGCCAGGTGATCTTCACCGGCGAGTGGTCGCTCGCGGTCAAGGAGGCCGAGGCCACCAACGCGCTGATCGACGGCGGCGCCGACGTCATCACCTGCCACGTCGACAGCCCGAAGGTGACGGTGGAGACCGCCGCGCGCCGGGGCGCCTTCGTCTGCGGCTACCACGTCGACCAGTCGCCGCTGGCGCCGCAGAAGTACCTCACCGGGGCCGAGTGGAACTGGCTGCCGATCTACAAGGGCTTCGTCGAGGCGATGCAGGCCGGGAAGGTGCCGGAGAACTTCGTCCGCGGCGGCCTCGCCGACGGCTACGTCAAGATGAGCCCCTACGGCCCCGGCGTGAGCGATGCGGCGCGAAAGAACGCGGACGCGGTCAAGGCCGAGATGATGAAGGGCGGCTACCAGATCATCAAGGGCCCGCTCAAGGACAATGCCGGCAAGGAGATCCTCGCCGCCGGCCAGGGCTACCCCGAGAAGGCGCCCGAGCTGGAAAGCACGAACTACCTCGTCGCGGGCGTGAAGGGCTCGGTCTGAGGGATCGTTTCCCGCGCCCGCGGAGGCGACACGATTCACACCTCGCCGCGTCTGGCGGTTCGCTTTGCGCGCATCCCCTCGCCCCGCCTGCGGGGAGAGGGCTTTGCCGACCTCGTCGTCGGCAAAGCGAGGCGGCAGCCGACGGTGAGGGGGCCGAGCCGAAGGAGGCTCCTCCGTCGGCACCCCCTCACCCCCGCTTCGGCTTCGCCTTTCGCTCCCCGGCTGCACGACGGGGTGCAGCCGGGCCTCTCCCCGCCCGCGGGGAGAGGAGGGACCCGCGCGTGATCCGATGGCGTGACGAAATCGGCGAGGTGGGTAGCCCCTGCGTGAGAGGAAGCGGACGGCCTTCGATCCGAAGGGGTCGGAGAAGCTGGCACGCTTCCTGCCGCAGGGTTTGCGGGATCGTGGAACCGAAGGACGGTGCGGGATGGTCGCGGACGCCGCTGTGGCACCGGTCGAGGTGATCGAGGGCCCTTCCCGGGGCCTCCAGGTCCGCGCCTGGCTGGCGCGGCGCTCGGAGGCGTTCCTGATCCCGGTCGGCGCGGCGCTCGCCGGCTTCGTGCTGTTCGGCCTGTTCCTGGCGGCGCTCGGCAAGTCGCCGCTCCAGTTCGTCGACATCGTCTATCGCGGCGGCTTCGGCTCGCCCTTCGCCCTCGGCAACAGCCTGCAGCGCGCCGCGCCCCTGCTGTTCGCCGCGCTCTGCGTCGCGCTGCCCGCCCGCCTCGGGCTCGTGGTGATCGGCGGGGAGGGGGCGATCGTGCTCGGCGGCCTCGGCGCGGCGG
>NZ_VRUT01000221.1:0-6083 GCF_008039465.1 Methylobacterium sp. WL120
TGCCCCGCACGCCGAGCAGCTCGCCGTCACGCACCTCGAACAGCATCGAGCAGGTGTCCGGGCAGTCGTGCGGGCAGCCGCCGAAGAAGGTTTCGGTCAGGCTCTCGGCCTCGGCGACGATCAGGGAGTCCGGCTTGACGATCTCGTTCATGGTTCCTCCACGGCCGGGCGTCCGGTCTTCTTGGCGTTCCGGATGGCGAACCCGACCCGTTCTTGGGGTGCACTAAAGCGCAAACAATTCCAAATTTTGGTCAGGTGGAAGGGCCAAATCAGGCATAGTCCATGGTACCAAGTGTTTTATCGCGCCGGGGTGGCCCCATCGTGATCGGTGGGCGATGGCACCGATTGTTCGGCCTTGATGGGCCATCGCCGATGAAGGTGCCGGGTGGAACTAACGATCACGCTGGATGCGACCTCCGCCAAGCCGTTGCAGGCCCAGGTGTTCGATCAGGTCCGGGCGATCATCCTGGAAGGAAAGCTCAAGGCCGGGATGGGGCTGCCGCCGAGCCGCCTGCTGGCGGAGCGCTCAAGGATCTCTCGCAACACCGTGAACGCCGCCTATGAGCGTCTTGCAGCCGAGGGCTACGTCAAGGCGCGCGGCACGGCGGGCCTGTTCGTAGAACCCATCCCGCCGGACAGCCTTCTGTTGATTCAGCGTGGCGGTCAGCCCCTGGCCAACGGACCGGTCCCGGACGCGGTCAGCGAGCCCCTGC
The DNA here is from genome assembly GCF_008039465.1 of Methylobacterium sp. WL120. Lineage (NCBI taxonomy): Bacteria > Pseudomonadati > Pseudomonadota > Alphaproteobacteria > Hyphomicrobiales > Methylobacteriaceae > Methylobacterium > Methylobacterium sp. WL120. Next base: position 714 of record NZ_VRUT01000221.1, read on the forward strand.
TCTGCTTTGCCGGCTCGCCGGGTGGCGGTGGCGACCGACCGGAACTCGATTTTTGGGTCGGTCGCTCCGACCCCGCCGGGTTCCCTCTTCGGATCTGGCGGCGAACCGTGAACCGGCTCCTGTCGCAGGAGACCGCTTTCCTCACAGACTACTGCGACCCGGCCGGTCTCCCCGAACTGCGTTCGGCCATCAGCACGCACCTGCGGCGCGCCAGAGCTGTCGCGGTCACCGAGGATCAGGTCGTCGTAACCACGGGCGGGCAGGACGCCCTCAACCTGGTTTTCAACCTGCTGAGATCCCACACCCGGCAGCTCTGTATCGAGAACCCTTGCTACCTTGGAGCCTCCCTGATTTTCAGGAGCGCCGGCATGGCCATCCATCCTGTCCCGGTCGACGGCGACGGCCTGCGAACGGATCTTCTGCCCAAGGACCGGGGCAGCCTGCTCTACGTCACGCCCTCGCACCAGTTCCCGACCGGCGCGATGATGCCGCTGACCCGACGGCTGGACCTGCTGCGCTGGGCCGAGGAGACCGACAGCTACATCGTCGAGGACGACTACGACAGCGACTTCCGGTACGACGGCCCACCGCTGACCGCCCTGGCCGGCCTCGATGGAGGACGACGCGTCTTCTACGTCGGCACCTTCTCCAAGTCGGTCGGGGCAGGCCTGCGCATCGGCTACGCGACGGTCCCACGCATGTTTTGGGACGATGCGCGGATGCTAAAGGCCCGGATGAGTAACGGCCAAGCCTGGCTTGAGCAGGCCGCGCTGGCCGCCTTCATCGACGAGGGACACTTCGACCGGCACCTGCGCCGGCTGCGTCAACTCTACAAGTCGCGACGCGACTGCCTCGTCCGGGCGCTGCGGAAGACGTTCGACGAGCCCGTCGTCTTGGGTTCGGAGAGCGGCTTGCATTTGGTCTGGCAATTGCCGGACGGTTTCCCCCCAGCCAGGAAGATCCAGATCACGGCACGCGAGCGAGGCATCGGCGTCTACGCCCTGTCCAGCGGCGCCGCTTACGACTTTGACCCCGCTGCACGAGATGACATGCTGGTGTTCGGCTACTCCTCGCTGACCGAGCCGCAGATCGAAAGCGCAGTGCGTGAGCTAAAATCGGTATCGAAGGATGTAGGCTGAGGCTAAAACTTGCGCAGCTTACGTCCGCCGTTGGATGCTAGCGACAATGCTCCGTGCGACCGGCTTGGATCGCAAGCGCAACGTCCGATTTAGGGCGAGGAGTTGGGGCCCGGGCAAGGTTCATTGATACTAGTCGGGGATCCAGACATGCGCTGTTTTAAATTGCGGGCAGGAGCACGATGGTCGCTCCGGCTGCCAATTGCAGACGCCTACGCCAGAGGATTGGGGTTTTCAGAGACCCTGGCGTAGGCGTCGTCGGCAAGAGCCGACGAGATCGATTTCGCACAATTCAATTTTGGATGCACTACGGAAAAGCACTCAGCAGCGCGCATTTCAAATGAATTGGCGTCACACAGAAGAAGCCAGAATTTTCATCGGCCACTTTCGGATGCCTGATGCGAGTCTGAAAGTGACATGTTTGAGGCGGATTTTGAACGTCCGCTTCTTGAAGCGAGGTCAAGGTCCGCTTCCCTGAGTTAGCCCCGAGCTTGCTTCTACCCGAAGATCCGGGATCACGCGATTCGGTCGGGAGCCACCTTACTGAATAATGGTGCGTCGTTCACCGGACGGGACTGTCGCGGATTTGCTAGCCGTCCACCGCACGGGATTGTAGTAGATTGGGTAGGACGCCTGGGGATTGGTGCCCCCTTCGCTGCGGTAATGCCCCTTGTAGGCGGCTGCCTTTAGTCGCCCATTCGCATGGATCATGAACAGCAGGCATCCTTGACCGGTCTTGCCCTGGGTCAGCGCCTTCGCCGTCGGCGTCGCGCAGGTCGTGAAGGTTCCGCCGCTCAACGTCGACACGGGCGCATGCGCCTGATCTCTGTCGTCGATGGCGACGAATGCACCGATGCTCTGGGCTGACAGATCCGCGTCGCTGAGATTTTTGTATTCGTAACGCACATAGATCGGCCGTGCGTTCTTCAGGTTGACCGGAATCTCAAACCCTTTCAGATCGTTCGCAGAGCCTTCTTCAATGGCGGTGATCCGCAATTCGATCGGCACTTCCGGGCCTTTCGGAACGAGATGGGGAACCGTCGCAGTCTCTCCGATCTGTAACTCGGATCCAGCCTTTTGATACGATTCTGCATAGGACGGAAGCGGGCTCATAGCGATCAACGTCGTAGCGAGCAACGAGAGTCTACGCATCGGCAATTACCTTTCGTTCATCAAGACAGTTAACGCTGCAGATCCAAACGTCCTGTCACACTTCCTACAGCTGATTTTTGAGCTCAATCTCGATCAGCCTGGACAAAACCTGCAGTTGAAATGCAGCAGGTTTGCGACGTCCCCGCTCTGAACCGCTGAATCGTCTAAGGGTCCTGCCAGCCGGGTCGAGCGCCGCGTAGGTCGTATTCAGCACCGATCTGACCTACGCGACCGTGTTCACGGACCCGCCCGCGATCCTGCGCCTGATTCGTAAGGCAGCATCCGACCCTGTGCAGAAGCCGGGAATGCCTGCTTGCAGGGAGGCTCAGCGAGGCAGTGACCTACTTCCCGAAACAGGTGGGAAGCGGAAGCCCTTCCTTCGCTACTTAATCAACCGAGCGGGGCAGGGTCGGAACGAGCTCTGTCGACACCGACAAACGGAAGTCGATCCGAAAGAGCGAAAGCCCCCTGTCGCTGAGGACGTCCATCTGCCAAGCCTCGCCGTTCTCCAGCCGTGAGGCCTCATCCCTCAACACCTCCGCGGCATAGCGGATGGCTTCAATCCGAGCCGCACGGATGTCCGGAAGGACCGTCCCTTCCGTGTCCCACGAGTCCTGACCATCGTGGATGTTGAAGTAGTAGCGCTGCATCCCGTTCTCCGCGCGCGTAGGCGGGAGCGAAGGACGCTCTCAGCCACCGGCGCCCGAGGGACGATGGCCGGCAATCTTAATCTACGTGGGCGCGAGACGATTGGTTTCAGCAGCTCGTCTGATGGATGGCACCCAAAGTTGGTCTGCTTTCGACCGATCTTGTTGAAAAAATCGCAGGAGGCTCTTCAGGCGATACCCAATGCGAGCCCCCGAGGAATTTTTATCCCTCATGGCGGATCATTGGCCTTAGCTCGCCTTGCTCTTGGCAAGACGTCAGCAGGAACTTCTACGTCTGCAACGGCCCGCAGTGCTCATTCGGCCCGGTCCCGAAATCTTCCACGAAATCGACCCTTTGCAGATTCTCTAAACATCCACTCTCAGACCTTAAAGAAGTTGCGTTGGACGACAAGATGGGACGATTTTAGTCAACAAGCGCTCGAAATCAAATAAAGTACCTAATTATTAATAACACAAATCTACAAAAACACTGATTAAGTCTGCGTCTATGCCTTAATAGTTTGAGCTATTGCGCGCCCAAGGCTCATTAACATCAAATTGGCAGCTTGGTGTAATTCAGGTGGGGCATCAACAGGAAGAGATTGCTTGAGTGCGATACCAAGATCCGCGGCATGCTCGAGGGTTTTTCCCGACTTCGGTGGATTGCCGAGGATATAGCGTTCACCGCCGTCACGCATCTCAGTGATATCGATGAGGATGCCATGCGATCGTGCTGGTTGGCCCGCTGCATCGTGGTAAGTCCGCCCGCGACTAAGGAGCCACCGGACTGTTCCATCGTTTTTGAACACTCTGTATTCGGATAGCACCAAGCCACCCACCTGGACAGCTTGAAGCATGTGCTCCATCAGCCACGTCATATCCTCGGGATGGATCGCCTTCAAAGCGATGGGGCCGCAGATCTCACAATCGGCAAGCTCCGGATCGCCTGTGAGAAGTAGTGCTGCGCCTTCGTCGTAGGTGACTACGCCCCGGACATGATCCCACATCCAAGTACCGACGACACATGATGCATCAAGGGCGGCACGCAGGTGCTCAAGATCAGTGTGTTGGCTGATAGCACTCATGCCCACGGGCGAAACCTCCAGCCTCTCCCTCCCGAGGGACGGAATATTTTCGAAAATTAACATATGCAGTTGCAGGCTTCGAACGCAACCCCGCCCCGTGCTGAAGATAGCAGGTGGCGCTCGCTGCTTGCCATTCCTGCGAGATCGCGAGATTGCGTAAAGAGATGTGAGGAAGATGGCGAACAACACAAAGGACTTGACCCGTATCGCCGACGCTCTTGGAGTGCCGCTGTCTGATTTCTACGAAAGTCAGCCTTTTTGCGAATTAGACAGCACTCTTAATGTCTTAGAAACGGCAGTTTTTCTTAAACAAATACACGCCTATTTCGGCCGGTCAAATCTTGAAGACCGCAGAAATTTTGTCATGGAGCTACAATTAATGATTTCTAAATATTAATGTAATTAGTTGCTTAATTTCTACACGATAGTGGCGACGCGAGCTACCCACCATGCGGGGAAGTTGGACAAACCTCCATAAAGAATGTGAGGCCTCCTTTCATAACAAGCTGAACAGCTTAGCTTTTGGGTGAGCTGCGAGCATCGTGGGTGTTGGGCTGGTGTCTGACGCTCACCCAGGAACCCCGACGTGGACGCCCACCGCCCGCGCCGAGCTTACGCGCGAGAGCCTGCCCCGCGGTTATCCGTTGTCCCTCTTCGCGATTTCGCGCAACCAGCACTCAGCCGACATGGTGGCTCCTAACGCTGTGGCGAAGGCGTAGGGAGACTGGGTCACTGACGTGGTGGACAACGCGGTAATGGTCCAGCGAAAGGAGCCCGGCTGTTGGTCGTTTGGGAACACTGAGATCACATGGTCGCGTTTTGTAGCATATGTCATAACCGGACCATGCCACGTGGGTGCGCGCCAACTAAGGCCAGATTAACCCCGGCCGCTCCGCGCAGGTGTCGGTCCATGCTCTTCATCGGCAAGGGGCTGCCTCAGACATCGTATCAAGCGCTGCGCGGTTCCAGACAACAGCTTCGCCGAACCGGCGAGGGCGAAGCCGCTCTCCACCCTCCACGAGGCTCCTGAAGGCGTCGGGATCAAGGTCGCTAGCCGCACGTAGGCTCGCGAGCTTCTCCCTCCACGTCCTGCTGCACATGACCGAAGAGCCGGAGCCCATCGCCTCCGAGTTGCTCGCCTTCGCTTGGTCAGCCCCCATTGAAGTGGTCCGCCCTTTGGTATGGCTTTTGAGCCTGGAGGACGGACGAGATGGCAAAACACCCGAAGCCCGAGGAGATCGTCGCGAAGCTCCGTCAGGCGGACGTGCTGATCTCACAGGGCCAGAGCGTGGCCGATGCAATCCGCGCGCTCGGTGTGAGTTCGGTGACGTACTACCGGTGGCGGCGTGA
>NZ_VRUT01000222.1:0-5983 GCF_008039465.1 Methylobacterium sp. WL120
GCCCTTGGCCGCGATCCGCGGCATGGTGGCCGGCCTCGACCGCCGGCTCGCGGCCAAGGGCGGCAGCGTCGACGAATGGCTGCGGCTCGTGCGCTCCTACAGCGCGCTCGGCGATCCGGAGCAGGCCGGCAAGGTCCTGAGCCGCGCGCGGATGGCGCTCGCCGCGGACCCGGGCGCCGCCGAGCGGCTCGACACCCTGGCGAAGGAACTCGGCCTTCCGCTGCGCCCCTGACGATCTGTCCCGGCACGGGCGACTTGACCCGCGGCCCGTCGGAGCCGACATCCGAGAGGATAAGAATGAGGACGGCACGGCCCCGGACCGACCTTCGTGGGTCGTGCCGGGGCCGGACCACCCGCCGGGGACGGACTGAACTCGTGACGCGCAAGAGCCGCCGCCTGATCCTGATCGCCGCCTGCGGCGCCGTCCTGGCGCTCGCCGTCGGGCTCATCCTGTCGGCGATGAGCGGGTCGATCGTGTTCTTCCGCTCGCCGACCGAGGTGGCGAACCAGGGCGTCGGCCCCGGGACGCGCTTCCGTCTCGGCGGCCTGGTGAAGGACGGCTCGCTCCAGCGCGGGGCGAACCAGAAGATCGACTTCGCGGTGACCGACACGAACGCGACCGTCCAAGTCCAGTATACCGGCCTTCTGCCCGACCTGTTCCGCGAGGGGCAGGGCGTCGTCGCCGAGGGAACGCTGGAGCCGGGCGGCATCTTCCGCGCCGACACCGTGCTCGCCAAGCACGACGAATCCTACATGCCGCGCGAGGTCGCCGACGCGCTCAAGGCGCAGGGGCGCTGGCAGGAGGGCGGCAAGGGCGGCAAGGGCTCCGTGAAGACGGACCCGCCGAAGGCCGCCGACGCCGCACCCGCGACCCTCGGCCCGCGCAGCGAGCGCTGAGCCGATGTCATTGACTCGAGGAACCGCCGCTTGATCGTCGAGGTCGGACATTTCGCGTTGGCGCTGGCGCTGGCGCTCTCCCTGGTCCAGTCGGTGATGCCGATCTGGGCCGCCCGCTCGGGCGACGCCGCCCTGCGGCAGGTGGCGACGCCGGCGGCGCTCGGCGCCTTCGCCTGCGTGCTGTTCGCGTTCGCGGCGCTGACCTACGCCCACGCCACGTCCGACTTCTCGGTCCAGAACGTGGTCGAGAACTCGCACACGACGAAGCCGTTCATCTATAAGCTCTCCGGCGTCTGGGGGAACCACGAGGGCTCGATGCTCCTCTGGATCCTGATCCTCACGCTGTTCGGGGCGATGGTGGCGGTGGCCCGCGAGTCGGTGCCCCCGGTGCTGCGCGCCAACACCCTGGCGGTGCAGGGCTTCATCACCTTCGTCTTCGTGCTGTTCGTGATCACCACCTCGAACCCGTTCACCCGGGCGGTGCCGGCGCCGGTCGAGGGCAACGACCTCAACCCGCTGCTGCAGGATTTCGGCCTCGCGGTGCACCCGCCGCTGCTCTACGTCGGCTATGTCGGCTTCTCGATCACCTTCGCCTTCGCGATCGCGGCCCTGATCGACGGCAAGATCGACGCCGTCTGGGCCCGCGCGGTGCGCCCGTGGACGCTGACCGCCTGGAGCTTCCTGACGCTCGGCATCGCGATGGGCTCGTACTGGGCCTATTACGAGCTCGGCTGGGGCGGCTGGTGGTTCTGGGACCCGGTCGAGAACGCCTCGCTGATGCCGTGGATCGCCGGCACTGCGCTGTTGCACTCCACCGTCGTGATGGAGAAGCGCGACGCCCTCAAGGTCTGGACGGTGCTCCTCGCCATCCTCACCTTCTCGCTGTCGCTGCTCGGCACCTTCATCGTGCGCTCGGGCGTACTTACCTCGGTGCACTCCTTCGCCACCGACCCGACCCGCGGCATCTTCATCCTCGCGATCCTGATCCTGTTCATCGGCGGGTCGCTGACGCTGTTCGCGTGGCGCGCGCCGATGCTGCGGCAGGGCGGCCTGTTCGCGCCGATCTCGCGCGAGGGCGCGCTGGTGATGAACAACCTGTTCCTCGTGGCCGCCTGCGCCACCGTGCTCGTCGGCACGCTCTACCCGCTGCTGCTGGAGATGCTGACGGCGGAGAAGATCTCGGTCGGGCCGCCATTCTTCAACTACACCTTCGTGCCGCTCGCGATCCCGCTGCTGCTGATCGTGCCGTTCGGGCAGACCCTGGCCTGGAAGCGCGGCGACGCGCTCGCCGCCTCGCAGCGCCTGTTCGCGGCCCTCGGCCTCGCCCTGGCGGTCGGCCTCGCCACCCTGGCCTGGACCTGGGGCGGCCCGGCCATGGCTCCGGTCGGCGTGGGCCTGGGCGCCTACCTCATCGTCGGCTCGGTGCTGGAGATCGTCTCGCGCGCCCGCGGCTTCGGCAGCAGCCGCACCCGCGCGCCCGGCCTGATCTGGCGCCGGGCGATCGGCCTGCCGCGCTCGGCCTGGGGCACGGCCATCGCCCATGCCGGCGTCGGCGTGGTCGTGCTCGGCATCGCGGCGCAGGGCTGGGCGACCGAGGGCCTCGCCACCCTGAAGCCCGGCCAGACGCTGGCGACCGGCCCCTACGTGGCGACGCTGGATCGAGTCGCGCCGCGGCCCGGTCCGAACTACGAGGAGGTCGCGGCCTTCCTCACCATCCGCGACAAGGCCGGCGACGAGATCGGCCAGGTCGACACCGGCAAGCGCTTCTACCCGAGCCGCAAGATGACGGTGACGGAATCGGGCCTGCTCACCCGCGGCGTCAGCCAAGTCTACGCCAGCCTCGGCGAGATCTCGCCCGACGGCAGCATCGGCCTGCGGCTGTACTACAAGCCGCTGGTGCTGCTGATCTGGCTCGGCGCGGTGGTGATGGCGCTCGGCGGCGGCCTGTCGCTCACCGACCGGCGCATGCGCGTCGGCGCGCCCGCCCGCGCCAAGCTCAAGCCCGTTCCCCTGCACGCGGTCCCGGCCGAATGAGCGCCGCGCGCACGCTCCGCGGCCTCCTGCTCGCCGGCCTCGTGCTCGGGGCGGGCGCGGCCCAAGCCGTCCAGCCGGACGAGGTCCTGAAGGACCCGGCCATGGAGCATCGCGCCCGCGAGATCTCCTCGGGCCTGCGTTGCCTCGTCTGCCAGAACCAGTCGATCGACGATTCCGACGCACCGCTGGCGAAGGACCTCCGGCTGATCGTGCGCGAGCGGCTGAAGGCCGGCGACAGCAACCAGGGCGTCGAGGATTACGTGGTGAACCGCTACGGCGAGTTCGTGTTGCTGCGCCCCGTCCTGGCGCTCCACACCGTGCTCCTGTGGCTGACGCCGCTGCTCGCGGTGCTGCTCGGCGGCTTCGGGATCTGGCGCCTGTCGCGCCGCGCGGCGCCGGCGCCCGAGCGTGGCCTGTCGGCGTCCGAGCAGGCCGACGTCGCGGCTCTGCTCCGGCGCGAGTGATCCCCGTCGGGGTCCGTGGCAATTCGCCCACGCCCGAGGCATGATGTGCGCCTGCGGCGGCGAGTCGGCACGAGTCTTGGATCCGCCTCTCGCGAAAACGATCCGCGAAGGATGCGAGCATGGCCACGGCGACGCTGACGATCTCCAGCCGGAACTACTCGTCGTGGTCGCTTCGCGGCTGGCTGATCTGCAAGATGGCCGGCCTCGACTTCGACACCGAGATGTTGCCCGGCGGCGACGAGACCTCGCGCGCCGAGCTGCTCCACCTCTCGCCCTCGTTCCTCGTCCCCCGCCTGCACCACGAGGGCATCGTGGTTTGGGACACGCTGGCGATCGCGCAGTACCTCAACGAGACCTTCCCCGAGGCCGGCTTCCTGCCGAAGGACGTGGCCGCCCGCGCCCATTGCCGCTCGATCGCCGGCGAGATGCACGGCGGCTTCATCAACCTGCGCTCGGCCCTGCCGATGAACCTGAAGGCCTTCCACCCGAGCTTTCGGGTGTTCAACGGCGCCAAGGGCGACATCGAGCGCATCGTCACGATCTTCGACGACTGCCTCGCCCGCTACGACGGGCCGTTCCTGTTCGGCGAGCGCCCGACGCTGGCCGACGCGATGTACGCCCCCGTCTGCACGCGCTTTCGCACCTACGACGTGACCCTTCCCCCGCGCGCCACCGCCTATCGCGACGCCATCCTGCACTGGCCGCTGATGGTCGAGTGGGCCGAGGCCGCCGCCGAGGAGCCGGAGGAGATCGAAGAGCTCGATATGGAGTTCTGAGGGCGGAGCAGCCCTGAACCGCGTCCGTCGTCGGCGAGCCGAGGCTTCGCCAATCGATCACGAACACTCCCCGTCATCCCGGGGCTGCGCAGCAGAGCCCGGGATCTAGAGCCGCCGCCGACGCCAGCCCAAGCACGACCTGCGGTTCTGGATTCCGGGCTCGCCTTCGGCGCCCCGGAATGACGGCGAGGGGTGGTTGGCGGGAGCCCTTACCCCTTGGGCCAGGCCCGGATGTCGACGAAGCGGCCGGCCACGGCGGCTGCGGCGGCCATGGCCGGGGAGACGAGGTGGGTGCGGCCGCGATGGCCCTGGCGGCCCTCGAAGTTGCGGTTCGAGGTCGAGGCGCAGCGCTCGTTCGGGCTGAGGCGGTCGGCGTTCATGCCGAGGCACATCGAGCAGCCGGGCTCGCGCCAATCGAAGCCGGCGGCCTTCAGCACCGTGTCGATGCCCTCGGCCTCGGCCTGCGCCTTCACCAGGCCGGAGCCCGGCACCACCATCGCCGAGACGCTCTCGTGCACCTTCTGGCCCGCGACCATCTGGGCGACGATGCGCAGGTCTTCGATCCGGCCGTTGGTGCAGGAGCCGATGAACACCCGGTCGAGGGTGATGTCGGTGATCTTCGTGCCCGGCGTGAGCCCCATGTAGGACAGAGCCTTCTCCTTCGAGGCGCGCTTGTTCTCGTCGAGGATCGCGGCCGGGTCGGGCACCGAGCCCAGCACCGAGATCACGTCCTCTGGGCTCGTGCCCCAGCTGACGATCGGCGGCAGGCTGGCGGCGTCCAGGCGGACTTCCTTGTCGAAATGCGCGCCCTCGTCGCTGACGAGGCTCTCCCAATAGGCGCGGGCCCGCGCGAAGGCCTCGCCCTTCGGCGCCATCGGCCGGCCTTCGCAATAGGCGTAGGTCGTGGCGTCCGGGGCGACGAGGCCGGCGCGTGCGCCGCCCTCGATCGACATGTTGCAGATCGTCATCCGGCCTTCCATCGACAGCGCGCGGATCGCCTCGCCCGCATACTCGATGACGTGGCCGGTGCCGCCGGCGGTGCCGATCTCGCCGATGATCGCGAGCACGATGTCCTTGGCGCTGACGCCGGCCGGCAGCACGCCGTCGACGGTGACGCGCATGTTCCTGGCCTTCTTCTGCAGCAGCGTCTGCGTGGCGAGCACGTGCTCGACCTCGGAGGTGCCGATGCCGTGGGCGAGAGCCCCGAACGCGCCGTGCGTCGAGGTGTGGCTGTCGCCGCAGACGATGGTCTGGCCGGGCAGCGTGAAGCCCTGCTCGGGGCCGATGATGTGGACGATGCCCTGGCGGCGATCGAGGGCATCGTAAAACTCGATGCCGAAATCCTTGACGTTCTGCGCCAGCGCCTCGAGCTGGATCCGGCTCTCCGGATCCTCGATGCCCTTGGAGCGGTCCGAGGTCTGGACGTTGTGGTCCACCACCGCCAGCGTCTTCTCCGGGGCGCGCACCGTGCGACCGGCCACGCGCAGACCCTCGAAGGCCTGCGGGCTCGTCACCTCGTGGACGAGGTGGCGGTCGATGTAGAGCAGCGTCGAGCCGTCGGCCTCGACGTCGACGACGTGGTCGTCCCAGATCTTGTCGTAGAGGGTGCGCGGGCTCGTCATGGATTCTGGTCGCTTCGGGTTGTCGTCGCGTGGCGGCGTGTCTTCGGCGGCGTGTCCGTAGCCGGCCTAAGGGCCGGCGCGGAAATCTTTAGTAAGGTTCCAGGCGCGATTTCGGAAGTGGCTGCCGGCCGACGCCCGCGGATGGCAGACCGGCACCGGCCGCAATGGGGATGCGAGGGGGGGCTGGGAG
>NZ_VRUT01000223.1:0-5911 GCF_008039465.1 Methylobacterium sp. WL120
GCCCCGCCGCCGCCCCGAGGCCGGCGAGCGCCGCGGCGAGATCCTGCTGTTCCTCGGCGTGCGCTACGAGCGCCTCGCCTCCTGATCCGGCCTCCGGCGGGCGATCCGCCGGGCCCGCGTCTCAACGCCCAGTCCTCACACCGACACCCGAACGAGGCGGTCCATGCCGAGCCAGGCCCGGCGCGTGCCGGTTCCGATCGCGGGCGCCCGGCGCCGCACGAGCCCGGTCGCGACCTGCGCGGTCACCGCCGCGTTCCTCACCGCGCTCCTGGCGGCCTGCGCGCAGCAGGGCGATTTCGGCCGCCCGAAGGCCGGCGCCTGGAACGCGCTGGTCGAGACCACCGGCACGCTGGCGGCCCGCGAGCGCGGCGAGCCGGCCTCCGCCTTCCCGCTGACCGACGACGAGCAGACCCTGCGCGCCCGCGCCTGGCGCTTCCTGATGCCGGCGGCGCCCCAGGCCGCGTTCATCGACGTGCTCGCCAACCTCACCCGCGCCCGCGTGCTGCCGCCCTCCTGGCGGCCGGGGGACGTGGCCGCCTACCATGACGGGCTGGTGGCCGAGCCCGCGCGTTCGCCGGTCTCGCGCTACCGCCGCCTGTCCGAGGACGCGGTCGCCGACGCCCGGCTGATCCCGCCCTTCGTCGCGATCGCCGCGCGGGTGATCGACGCCGACGCCCTGCGCCTGCGCAGCCTTCCCTTCGCCAAGGCGCTCGACGACGACGACGTGCGCAACGCCGCGATGCGGGTCGCCGAGAACCGCTGCCTCATCGCCTGGGTCCGCCTGGAGACCGCCGAGCGCACGGCGCGCTACCGCTACGCGCTGGAGCACCTCGTCGTCGCGGTGCCGGGCCCCGAATCCGTGGGAGCGGAGCGCGGCGTCGCCGGGTTGGCCGCCCGCCGCACGCTCCTCGATCCGCTGCTCCCGCCCGAGGTTGCCTTCCGCTGCGGCCTCGTTCCGGGCGAGGACATGGCGTTGCCCGAGGCGATGCCGCCGCGCGGGGGCATCGCCGCCTCGGGTCCGTCGGTGCGGCCGTTGGTCGTGAAGGATTGATACCCAGTCTCACGGGTCAAGATCCATGAGGTCCGGCGGACTCCCGCCGCCCCGCAGTCGCGGGGGCCCGAACCCCGATGAGCCGAGCTCAGCGAGGTTCGGTATGAGCCTGAGCGGATCTTTGCATCGTTTTGTTGTAAGGCCGTTTCGTCCTCTATAAAGAACGCCTCGGCGGGGCCTTCGGATCGCACCGCGAACCGATTCCCGGGAGGACCAGACGCGATGACCGAACCCAGAGATCCCCGCACGATCGCCGCCACCAACGGCGTGGCCGCGGACACGTCCTACGGCGCCGTCATCGCCCCGATCCATCTCTCGACGACGTACAAGTTCCCGGCCTTCGAGAAGCCGGGGCCTTACGACTACTCGCGGCTGGGCAACCCGACGCGCGACCAGCTCGCCGACACCCTCGCCAAGCTCGAGGGCGGCGCCCGCGCGGTGGTGGTGTCGAGCGGCATGGCGGCCCTCGACCTCGCCCTGTCGAGCCTGCGGCCGGGCGACCTCCTGGTCGCCCCGCACGATTGCTACGGCGGCACGCACCGCCTGCTCAGCCTCCGCGCGGCGCGCGGGCACTACGCGGTGGCCTTCGTCGACCAGACCGACCCGGCGGCCCTGGAGGCGGCCTTCGCGAGGAAGCCCAAGGTCGTGCTGATCGAGACGCCGAGCAACCCGCTGATGCGCGTCGTGGACATCCGCCGCGTCACCGGGCTCGCCCGGGCGGCCGGCGCGCTCTCGGTGGTCGACAACACTTTCCTGTCGCCGGCCCTGCAGCGGCCCCTGTCGCTCGGCGCCGACCTCGTCGTGCATGCCACGACCAAGTTCCTCAACGGCCATTCCGACGTCGTCGGCGGCGCGGTGGTCGCGGCGGACGCCACCGTCGGCGACGAGCTCGCCGCCTGGGCCAACACCATCGGCGTCACCGGCTCGCCGTTCGACGCCTACCTGACGCTGCGGGGCGTGCGCACCCTGTTCGTGCGGGTCGAGCAGCAGCAGCGGACCGCCGGGCGCCTGGCCGCGTTCCTCGCCGGGCACCCGGCCGTCGCCGCGGTGTACTATCCCGGCCTCGCCAGCCATCCGGGCCATGCGCTGGCCAGGGCCCAGCAGAGCGGCTTCGGCGCCATGCTGAGCTTCGAACTCGTCGGCGGCCGCGAGGCGGTCCGCCAGGTCGTGGGCCGGGTCCAGGTGTTCACGCTCGCCGAATCGCTCGGCGGGGTCGAGAGCCTGATCTCGCACGCCGAGACCATGACCCACGCCGCCATGGACCCCGAGGCCCGCGCCATCGCCGGCATCACCGGCGGGCTGCTCCGCCTGTCGATCGGCCTCGAGGCGGAGGACGACCTCCTGGCCGACCTCGCCCAGGCGCTCGACGCCGTCCAGGCGGGCTAACCGCGGGTCCAGGGACTGGTAATTTCACAGACGAGCCGTTGAGGCGCGGGTCCCCTCTCCCGTCCGGGAGAGGGACAGGGTGAGGGGCCAGGTTTCTCCGGAGAGGCCGCACCCCTCACCCCAACGCTCTCCCGGACGGGAGAGGGGGCCGCGCCTTCGCCTCGAACGATCCATTCGGGGCCGTACCGAGGGGGGCTGCTCAATCGGTCTCCGCTCCGCACCATCATCACCCCGCGTCGGAGCGGCCGTGCACGCGGTCCAGCGCCGTGGCCAGGGCGGTGGCGAGGGCCGGCTCCAGGGTCTGCAGCTCCGCGAGGTGGGCCGTCGTCAGCTGCTGCAGCACCGCCATCGCCTTCGGCGTCAGCGACAGCGCCATCCGCCGGCGGTCGCGCGCCTCCGCCGCCTTGGTCAGGAAGCCCTTGTCCACCATCCGCGCGACGAGCTCGGCCGCGGTCTGCGGCGCGATCAACAGCTGCTCGGCCACGAACCCGACCGTCGGCGGCCCGTCGTGGCCTGCGATCGCCAGCAGCGCCTGATGCTGCTGGGCCGGCAGGCCGACCTTGCCTGCCGCCGCCTCGCTGAAGGCGAGGAAACGCCGCAGCTCCAGGCGGAAGCGCGCGATCGCGGCGTAGGTCTCACGCGAGAGGACCGAGCCGGCATCCGAATCCATCGTCCACCTCCAAGCGTGGGGTTCAATATATCGGGTTACGATATATATATGGGGCCGTACCGCATCCTACAGGAGGTTCAGCCGCATGCCGGTCTCGAAGGCAGCCCCGCCCGCCGGGCGTCGCGTTCTGGGTGATTTCCGCACCGACCGACGCCTCTTCGTGCTGTGCGCCATGGCGGTCGTGGTCGGCCTCGGCGGCACGGTCGCGGCCTGGGGCCTGCTCGCCCTCGTCGCCTTCGTGACGAACCTCGTCTGGTTCGGCCGGATCGATGTCGGGGCGACCTCGCTGGCCGGGGCCACGCCCTCGCTCTGGATGGTCTGCGTGCCCCCGCTCGGCGGCCTCGCGATCGGCCTGATGGCGCGGTTGGGCTCGGAGAAGATCCGCGGCCACGGCATCCCGGAGGCGATCGAGGCGATCCTGATCGGCGGCAGCCGGATGTCGCCGAAGGTCGCGGTGCTGAAGCCGGTCTCGTCGGCGATCTCGATCGGCACCGGCGGCCCGTTCGGCGCCGAGGGGCCGATCATCATGACCGGCGGGGCGATCGGCTCGCTGTTCGCGCAGTTCTTCCACCTGAGCGCCGCCGAGCGGAAGACGCTCCTCGTCGCGGGCGCGGCCGCCGGCATGACCGCGATCTTCGGCACGCCGGTCGCCGCCGTGCTGCTCGCGGTGGAGCTGCTGCTGTTCGAGTGGCGCCCGCGCAGCTTCATCCCGGTGGCCGCCGCCGCCGTCACCGCCACGATGCTGCGGCCGAGCCTGTTCGGGGCCGGGCCGCTGTTCCCCTTCGCCGCCGACCCGGCACTGCCGTGGTGGGGCTTGGCGGCCTGCGTCGGCGTCGGCCTCGCCGCGGGGCTGCTCTCGGGCGTGCTGACGACGCTGCTCTACGCCCTCGAGGACGCGTTCGAGCGCCTGCCGATCCACTGGATGTGGTGGCCGGCGCTGGGCGGCCTCGCGGTCGGCCTCGGCGGGCTGGTCGAGCCGCGGGCGCTCGGCGTGGGCTACGACGTCATCGCCGACCTGCTCGGCGGCCACATGGTGCTGACGGCCGTGCTGCTGATCCTGGTCGTGAAGGCCGCGATCTGGCTCGTGGCGCTGTCCTCGGGCACCTCCGGCGGCGTACTCGCGCCGCTGCTGATCCTCGGCGGGGCGATGGGCTGGCTCGCCGGGTCGGCCCTGCCGGGCGACCCGGGATTCTGGGCGCTCCTCGGCATGGCGGCGATGCTCGGCGGCACCATGCGGGCGCCGCTCACCGGCACGCTGTTCGCCGTCGAGCTCACCGGCGACGTGCACGCGTTGCCCGCGCTGCTGGCGGCCTCGGCCGCGGCCTACGCCGTGACGGTGCTGCTGCTCAAGCGCTCGATCCTGACGGAGAAGATCGCCCGGCGCGGCCAGCACGTCACCCGCGAATACGGCATCGACCCCTACGAGTTCACCCGCGTCGCCGAGATCATGGTCGCGTCGGTCGACACCCTCGGGGCCGACATGCCGGTCGCCGACGCGGTGGCGGCGATGGAGGCGGGGCGCCACCACGCCTACCCGGTGGTGGACGGCGAGAACCGCCCCGTCGGCCTCGTCACCCGCGGCGACGCGCTGCTGTGGCGGACGGACGGCTGCGACGGTTCGGAGCGCCTTGGTGAGCGGGTCTCCGACGCGTCGCTGGCCGTCGTCCACCCGGGCGACGTCACCGCGCACGCCCTCGACCTGATGCTGACGACGGGGCAGGGGCGCCTGCCGGTCACCGATGCGGAGAGCGGCACGCTGGTCGGCCTCGTCACGCGCAAGGACCTGCTGCAGGTCCGCGCCGCGGTGAACCGGTCCGAGGCGGAGCGGCAGGCCACCTTCGTCAGGCGGCGCAGGGCGGCGTGAGCCGAAGGCCGCGTCAGCCGTTCGGCTTGGCGCGGCCGGCCGGCGGCGGGTTGGTCGGCGGTGGGTTGGTCGGCGCGGGCTCGGGGTCCGGCTCGTCCGGGCTGTCGGTGGTGCAGGAGACCGCCTGCACCGCGTCGTTGGCCGCGGCCCGCTGGCTCGGCAGGCCTGCGATGACGCGGACGACGACGAAGCCCTGGTCGCCCGGGGCGACGATGCGCACGTCGCGGCTCGGCTCGTTCTCGTCGTCGTTGGCCAAGGCCGCGTCGTACTGCGCCCGGGTCAGCACCACGAGGTCGAGGGCGCCGCGCACCGCGGCCTGGTCGGTGACCGCGTAGAAGGCGCCCTTGCGGCCGTGCACCGCCAGCGACAGCATCATCGCGCCGGTCCGGGCCGAAACCCGCATCGGGCCGTCCTCCAGGTCGTAGGCGCAGACGCCGACCGCCACGGACGGGTCGGGGATCGGCAGCCACGCCTCGGCCGGGGCCGGCTCGCCGTGGGTCGCCAGGGTGTAGACCCGCTGCGGGTGCTCCAGGCTCTCGCTGGAGCGGGCGCGGGTGAGGGCGTCGGTCTCCGACAGGGCCGGAATCGCGAACACCGTCGCCACGTGGACGATCCCGGCGAGCGCCAGCCCGCAGGCGGTGGCGTAGACGACGCACAGGTTCACGAGGCGCATCCCATCCGGGTGATCGCCGGCACCGCGTCGCGGTCGAGGGTCCCGGCGCTGGCGGCCACGGGGGTGTCGTAGAGGCGCAGCGCCAGGCGGATCGGGCCGCTGGCGCGCGGGCTCGGCAGCCAGTTGCCGGGCTCGACCTCCGGGCCGACGACGATCGAAAAGCGCCCGTCGGCCTCGCGCAGGATCTCGGTGGAGGTGAAGCCCTCGCGTAAGCCCGGGCGGCCGGGCTCGGGTGCGCCGCGGCCGGCCGCCGTCAGGGTCCAGGCG
>NZ_VRUT01000224.1:0-5841 GCF_008039465.1 Methylobacterium sp. WL120
GAAGGGGGCTGGAAGGGGCTGGAAGGGGGTCGGCCAGAGGTTCGCACGCGGTTGGCCTGCGCCTTGCGAGGGAGGATTCGCCCATGGCGGGCGTTTCCTCCCAACGACTGGGCCCTGCTCGCGACCCGGGCGGGGCCCTTCTTCGTTTGTCGGAGGGCGTTTCTTTCTCGGTCTCCGCCGGCACCTGCGGCGCGAATGCCGCATTGCGGCCTCGACGGGCTCCCACGGCGGATGCTGCATTGCGGTCGCCGAGGGGTGGAAGCGGAACCGTCGCACGGTCGCGACGCTTGCCTAGCGACGCCGGAGACCGATATGCCGGGCCATTCGCGGATGCCGCCCTCGGGCGGATCCGACGCCGGGGTTCCCACGGCCGACATGCAAGGACCACGCTGGATGCGACTGGACACGTTTCGACACGCCCGTGGCGCGCTTCTGCCCCGGATGCTCCGCTCCGCGGCGCTGGCAGGCCTCCCGCTCGCCCTGCTGGCGCTCGCCGGCAGCCCGGCCCAGGCCCAGCGCGAGGACCAGGGGCTGCAGCTCGGCTGCGCCAACGACTATTTCCGCCTCTGCGCCGGCGTCGACCCGAACAGCCCGGCGGCCGAGCAGTGCATGACGCGCAACCGCAAGCGCCTGTCGCCCGAGTGCCGCAACGCCATCGGCGACTACGACAAGCGCACCGGCGGAAAGTCGATGCCGGAGGATTGATCGCTTCGGGCGCGTCCGCGACGCGCCCGGTTCGAGGATGGTGGACGACGAGCGGCCGGCTCGTTCCGGGGGATGGATCGTCCCCCGGGAGCCGGCCGCGTCACGAGCGGAGCCCGACGACATGGCCTTGACCGTTGCGGTCCAGATGGACCCGATCCAGGCGATCCGCATCGCCGGCGACACCACCTTCGCCCTGTTGCTCGAAGCGCAGGCGCGCGGCCACCGGCTGATCTACTACACCCCCGACCGGCTCTCGATGCAGGGCCGCCGCGTCACCGCCCGCGTCCAGGCGCTGAGCGTGCAGGACGTGGAGGGCGCGCACGCGACGCTCGGCGAGATCGAGCGGATCGATCTGTCGGAGGCCGACGTGGTGCTGATGCGCCAGGACCCGCCCTTCGACATGGCCTACATCACCGCGACCCACATGCTGGAGAAGATCCACCCGCAGACGCTGGTGGTGAACGACCCGGCCGAGGTGCGCAACGCGCCCGAGAAGCTCTTCGTCCTCGACTTCCCCGAGCTGATGCCGCCGACGCTGATCTCCCGCGACAAGGCGGAGATCGAGGAATTCCGCCGCGAGCACGGCACCGTGGCGATGAAGCCACTGCACGGCCACGGCGGCGCGGCGGTGTTCCGCGTCTCCGAGACCGACCCGAACTTCGGCTCGATGTTCGACCTGTTCTCGGTCACCTTCCGCGAGGCGTGGGTGGTGCAGCGCTTCCTCGAGAAGATCACCGAAGGCGACAAGCGCATCATCCTCGTCGACGGCGAGCCGATGGGCGCGATCAACCGCGTGCCGGCCTTGAACGACATCCGCTCCAACATGGTCCGCGGCGGCGCCGCCCGGCCCTCGGACCTGACCGAGCGCGAGCGCGAGATCTGCGCCACGATCGGCCCGGAGCTGCGCCGCCGCGGCCTGATCCTCGTCGGCATCGACGTGATCGACGGGCACCTCACCGAGATCAACGTCACCTCCCCCACCGGCATCCGCGCGATCAAGCGCCTCGGCGGCCCGGACCTCGCCGTGAGCGCGTGGGATGCGATTGAGGCGCGGGTGGCGGTCTGACGGTCGGCCTTCGGGTGTGCGCGGTCATTCCGAACGCTTGGCGCCACGTTTCCTGCGCGCCCGGGCCGATTGCGGTTTCCCCGCCGTTCGGCGGCCGAAGGCCTCCGCCATAGCCGGCAGCATGCCCTCGACGCCGGGCCGCGTCCGCGCTAGCTCGGCGTCGGTCAGCGGCGGGCTGTCGACCGCTGCCCAATCTGCCTCGGCGTAGGCGTCGTTCGGGACGTAGCCCAGCCCGGGATCGCGCCTGCTCATAGGTCGCTCCTTCCGTTTAGAACGTAGACGATGTGGCCCTCACGTCTCCGCCTTCGGCGTCGCGTTGAGCTCGGCCCAGTCGAACTCCTCCTCCAGCACGAAGTAGGCGTCGTCGCCGATCGCGCCCTCGCGGCGCAGGCGCATGACCGTGTCGCGGGCGGCGGTGATGGCGCGGCGGCGCGGGCCGTCGGTGGGCAGGGATTCCGGGGCGCGGCCCTCCTCGTGGGCCTCCGCCTCGGCGAGCGCGCCGCGCAGCTCCGCCCTCAGGGCCTCGATGCCGGGCTCGTCGTCGGCCGCGTCGAGGCTGTCGAGGGCCGCCTGGTAGGCCTCGGCCCGGGCGCGTCCGGTCTCGCGCCCGACCGGGTCGTCGTCCTCGAGGCCGAGGCGGGCGAGCAGCGGGTTCAGGGTCAGGCCCTGGACCACCAGGGTGCCGAGCACCGTGCCGAACGCGGCGAAGACGATCAGGTCGCGGTGCGGGAATTCCTGCGGCAGGGCGAGCGCCGTGGCGATGGTGAGGATGCCGCGCATCCCAGCCCAGGACACCGCGACGGCGCTCCGGAGCCGGCCGCGGCCGGGATCGGCGACGGAGAGGCCGGGCAGGCCGGACGCCGGCAGCACCCAGGCGATGCGCACCAGCACCACGGTGGCGAAGACCGCGCCGGCGAGCGCCAGCGCGACGAGCTGGTCGGCGCCGGCGAGCCGCTCGAGGATCGGGCCGATCTGGATGCCGATCAGCACGAAGGCCAGCACGTTGAGCACGAACACCGCCGTGTTCCAGACCGCGTAGGAGATGATGCGCACGCGCGGGGCGGTGATGCCGGGAGTGCCGCGCGCCACCGTGATCGCGAAGGCAACGAGCGTCAGCACGCCCGACATCTCCAGGCGCTCGGCGGCGATCCAGATCCCGAAGGCGGCCACGAATTGCAGCACGATGGTGCTGGCCGCGTCCTGCACCCGCCGCATCCCGGCGACGAAGGCGAGCCCCGCGAGCGGCCCGACCACCAGGCTCGCGACCACGCCCACGAGGAAGGTCGGGCCGACCTCGGAGACGTGGAAGGCGCCGCTCGCGGCGGCCGCGACGCCGAGCCGGTAGATCAGCAGGGAGCCGGCGTCGTTGAGCAGGCTCTCGCCGCGCAGGATGGTGGTGAGGCGGTGCGGCAGCGAGACGTGGCGCAGCACCGAGAGCGCGGCCACCGCGTCCGGCGGCGCGACGATCGCCCCGAGCACGATGCAGGCGGAAAGCGGCATGTCCGGCACCAGCAGTTTGGCGACGACGGCGACCGCGATCGTCGTCACCGCCACCGCACCGAAGGCGAGGCCGGCGATCGGGCGCCAGTTCGCCCTCAGGTCGCGCAGCGAGGTGCCGTAGCCGGCATCCATCAGCACGGGCGCGAGGAACAGCGCCAGCGCCAGCCCCGGGTCGAGCTCGAGGTTCGGGACGCCCGGCACGAAGGCCAGGCCGACGCCGCCGAGCGCCAGGAAAGCCGGATACGGCGCACCGATCCGGCGCGCGAGCGCCGCCAACAGCACCGCGCCGAACAGGACGCCGACAACCCACTCGAAAATGATCATGCACGGGAGATAGGGCGCTCAGGCCCGCGCGGCGGGGCCGGCGGACCTTCGACTCAGTACTGCACGGTCGCCCGCACCCCGAGCACGGTGGCGTTCTTCAGCCGGCGGCCGTCGGCATCCGCGACGCCGCCGCTCGGGCGGATGATGTACTGCAGGTCCGGCTGCACGGTGAAGCCCGGCACCACCAGCGCCTGGTAGGTCGCCTCCAGCGCGGTCTCGGCCCGCCGCCGCGGGATCGGGGTGCCGGTGAACAGGATGGTGTCGGTGTCGGCCCGGCGGGCGTCGTCGGCGTAGCGGGCGTAGGCGATACCGGCGCCGACCGTGTCGTCGTCGCGCCCCGGGATCAGGCCCTTGTAGGCGAGGCCGGCGTCGACGTAGGCCGAGATCAGGCTGGAGCGCGTCGGCGAGAGCGAGGCGCGCACGAACACCGACAGGCCCTCGTCGTCCTTCTCGGGCTCGATCAGGACGCTCTGGTCGATCATCGCGTAGAGCCCGGCGTTGCCGCGCTGCCGGCGCGGCAGGCCGGACGAGGCCGGGTCGGCGAGCGACAGGCCGAGGGTGTCGCGGCGCAGGTCGTCGAAGCGGCCGAAATGCTGCCAGCCGCCGAAGGTCACCGTGCCGGGCAGCGCGGTCGAGCCCTTCTCGGTGTTGTAGGAATAGGCCGCCTCGGCCACGATCAGGGCCGGGTCGTGCGTGCGGAAGTTCGTGCCGGTGCGGTTGAGGCGCTGCGCCTCCGCGTCGTCGCCCGGGCGGTTGGCCCCGGCCGGATCGCCGTCGTAGAGCCCGGCCTGGAACGACAGCCCGCCGCCGGGCTCGAACTTCGCCCGGATCGCCGGCGTCGCCAGGGGATAGGCCGGGCCGCCGGAGGGGAGGTTCGCGCTGGTGATCGCCGGCCAGCCGAAGCTCGAGTTCACGAACAGCGTCGCGGTCTGGCTGACGAAGAACTCGCTGTCGGCGGCCTGCTGGCCGACCCGCAGGCCGAGCTTGCCGTCGAAGAGCTGCTGGTCGAACCACAGCACGTAGAGCCGTGTCGCGGGCAGCGCCCCGATGACGCTGACGTCGAGCAGGTTGCCGACGTAGTAGCGCGAGAGGCCGGTGCCGTGGATGAAGTAGGCGTTGGCGTGCGCCGTGGCGCCCTGCCAGCCGGCGAGCGTGTGGAGGTCGAGGTAGAGCCGCAGGTTCAGCCGGTCCTCCACCACCGCTCCCTGCCGCATTCCGCCGGTGGGGTTGCCGAGCACATCCGCGATGTAGGTGAGGCTGTACTGGATGCCCCGCTCCTTCAGCACCGGGCGCAGGCCGAAGGGATCGCCGAGGGGGCCAAGATAGGGCTCGACCGAGCGGGCGTAGCCGCCCGAGGTCTGGCTCGTGGTCTCGGGCTGGGCCACGGAGGTCCGCACGTCGCCGCCGGCGCCTTCGCGGATCACGGGGATGGCCGGGGGCGCCGGCGGCGTCTGCGCGAAGGCCGGGATGCTGAGCATCGCGGCAAGCGCTCCGATGGCGGATGGGCGGTGGATCACGGACGGCTCGGGTGGCGTGCGGCGGCAACCGTACAACAGGCGCCCGGCCGAGTCCGATGCGGGACGGTGACACGCGAACCGCGCGTTCTGTCTTTTCCCGCACAACGGCTACTGTATTCACACCTCTCCTGCCCTTGGCGGTTCGATGTGCGCGCATCCCCTCGCCCCACGTGCGGGGAGAGGGCTTCGACGACCTCGTCGTCGGCAAAGCGAGGCGGCAGCCGACGGTGAGGGGGCCGAGCCGGAGGAGGCACTTCCGGAAGCTCCCCCTCACCGTCGCTTCGGCTTCGCCTCTCGCTCCCCGGCTGCACGACGGGGTGCCGCCGGGCCTCTCCCCGCCCGCGGGGAGAGGGGAACCCGCGCGTTATCCGATGCCGTGACGAACGATGTGGATCCAGTAGCGCAGAGGGGGGGGAGCGGAGTGGCCGCCCTCGCGCCTTTTGCACCGACGGCACGGTTTTCGTACAGCCGGAGCGAGCCGTCGCCAGCCGCGAGCGAGACCATGCCCGAGACCCCCGTCTTCTCCCACGGCGCCTGCGCCGCCCCGCATCACCTGGCCGCGCAGGCGGGGCAGACCGTGCTGGCGCAGGGCGGCAACGCCATCGAGGCGATGACCGCGATGGCGGCGGCGATCGCCGTGGTCTACCCGCACATGAACGGCATCGGCGGCGACGGGTTCTGGCTGGTGCGCGAGCGCGGCGGCCGGGTGCGCGGCATCGAGGCCTGCGG
>NZ_VRUT01000225.1:0-5837 GCF_008039465.1 Methylobacterium sp. WL120
GCCATCGCCTGCCGGATCGCCTTGCGCAGGGCCTCGCCCGTCGCCTCCGGCGTCACGAGGTCGAGGGCCCAGCCGAGGGCCGCGTCGCCGCCGACGGCGGCGGCCAGCACCTTGTCGGTCTCGTGGGCGAACATCTCGGCGGCGAGGTTCTCGTCCAGCACTGCGAAGCGGGCGGGCACGTTGGCCTCGAACGGGAACATGTGCAGCAGCCGCTCGCACAGCGCGTGCAGCGTCTCGATCTTCAGGCCGCCCGGCGTCTCGACCGCGCGGGCGAACAGCCGCCGCGCCGCATCGAGGTCGGTGGGCGAGGCCGCCCGGCCGGTGAGCGCGACGAGCTCGGCCGAGAGCGCCGCGTCGCCGAGGGTCACCCAGCGCCCCAGCGTCCGGAAGATCCGGATCGACATGTTGGCGGCTGCGGCCTTCGTGAAGGTGAGGCACAGGATGCGCGCCGGCGCCGCCCCGTCGAGCAGCAGCCGCACCACCCGGTCGGTGAGCACCTTGGTCTTGCCGGCGCCCGCGTTGGCCGAGACCCAGGCCGAGGCGCGCGGGTCCGCGGCGCGCCTTTGCGCGTCCTCGGTTCCGGGATCGACGACGAAGGCCTCGCGACGGCTCATGGACACCTGCTTTTCAGAAGCGGACTTCTCAGGAGCGGACCCGCGGCCCGCACGCGAAAAACCATCGGATGCGGCTGCGCGGAGCGCAAGCGCGGTCGGACTTCGCAGCGCGACGGTCGCGTCGGGTTCGGGCGTCCTCAGAATACCGCGTGGTCGCCGCGCTCGGCCACCGCCTCCCCGCGGACGAGCCGCGCGTAATGGTCGAACAGCGTCTCCGACCCCGTCGAAGGGGTGGCGTCGGCGTCGTAGCGCCCGGTCGCGAGGTCGAGCACGAGCATCGACTCGGTGGCGTAGTAGCGCCCGATGCGGGCGAGTTCGGCCTTGGCCGCCAAGGCCGGCAGAAATCGTCCGAGCGTCGCCAGCACGCCGACGATCACGTCCAGCAGCGCCACCGGCACGTGCGTGAAGCGCGGCGCGCGCCCAAGGAGCGCGAACAGCGCTTCGCCCTGGGCCTCCGGCGTGATCGCCTCGCCCGGCCCGCCGATAGGCAGCACCCGGTTGCGGCGCGCGGGATCGTCGAGGCAGTCCGCGAGGTAAGCCCCGAGGTCGTCGTCGCCGATCGGCTTGCAGGCCGTGAGTCGTCCGTCGCCGAAGACCAGGAACGGCTTGCCGCGCCGTACGCGCTCGACCTGCCCCGACAGCGATTTGAAGAAGGCCGTCGGCCGGACGATCGTGTAGTCGAGCCCCGACGCGATCAGCTCGGCCTCGAAGGCGAGCTTGGCGTGCTGGAAGGCGAGGACCGGCTTCTGGACGCAGATCGCCGAGAGCAGCACGACGTGCCCGACTCCGGCCGCCCGGCTCGCCTCCAGGGCGCGCACATGCGCGCCGTGGTCGATCGCCCAGGCGTCGGTGGGCAAGCCGGTGCGGGAGGCGAGACACGAGACCAGGACGTCGAACGCCTCGCCGCGGACGCCGTCGCGCGCCAGCGACGCCGGGTCGGCGAGGTCGACGCCCCGCGCGACGGCGCCCTCGGGGATTCGCGCGGCCTCCGGCGAGTGCCTGACCAGGCAGACGACCTCGTGCCCGCGCGTCACCAGCGCCCGCACGGTCGCGCGGCCGATGGTGCCTGTGCCGCCCAGCATCAGGACGCGGCGCGGTCTCACGCCCTCCGGCCGGTCCACCCCCATGATCGCTTTAACCCTTCGCGTCTGCCATCGCGCCCGCGGCATGCTCGGCGATGGCGCCGGCGGTGGTGAGCCACACCGCGTCGCGCTGTGCCGCGATGCGGGCGAGCGCCGCGCGCAGGGGCCTCAGCCGGTGCGGCTGGCCGACGATGTAGGGGTGGATCGCGATCCCCATCACCAGCGGCGCGTGGCGCGATTGCTCCAGCATCTCGTCGAAGGCGTCCGAGATCGCGTCGGCGAATTGCCGGCCGGTCTCCTTGCGGGCGACGATCGCTGGGATGTCGTTCAGCTCCTGGGGGTAGGGCACCGAGAGGATGCGGCCGCCGTCGCGGGTCGCGAACCAGACCGGCTGGTCGTCGTGGGCCCAGTCGAGGAGGTAGCGGTAGCCGGCTTCCGCCAGCAGGTCGGGGGTAAGGCGCGATTGCGAGATCCAGGGTCCGAGCCAGCCGGCGGGCGGCCTGCCCTCGTGCTCGGTCAGCAGGGCGGTGGCCTCGGCGATGAGCGCGCGCTCGCTGGCCTCGTCGAGGGTGCCCTGGCGCTCGGCGTTGGTGCGCCCGTGCCCGACGACCTCGTCGCCGCGGGCGCGGAACGCCTCGATCAGGCCGGGGCAGTCGGCGTAGAGGCGGCTGTTGACGAGCACGCTCGCCGGCAGGCCGAGCTCGTCGAGGAGCGCCTTGATCCGCCACGCGCCGACGCGGTTGCCCCAGTCGCGCCAGGCGTAGTTCAGCACGTCCGGCTGCGGGCCGCCGGGGGCGAGCTCGGCACCGAGCCCCGACCCGAAGTCGAAGGTCTCGAGGTTCAGCGCGACGTAGACCGCGAGGCGCCGGCCATCCGGCCAGTCGTAGGTCGGCCGGTCCGGCAACGCGCTGTAGGCATAGCGGCCGTGGCCCTTCGAACTGTCCATCCGTCCTCCGGTCTCCGAACGCGCTCGGGGATGCTGCGACGGCAGATGGGGTCGGCGAGGCATGGGGCAACGGGGCGGCGTCCAATCCGTGGCGCCCCCCGGCCCGCTGGGATCAGGCGTTCTCGTCGTCCGCCGTCGCAAGCCTTTCCAAACCTATCCCGTGCAAGGTCGGCCCTCTCCGGTCGCCGAGGGTGCCGGACTTCGAGGAGGCGTGCATGCGGATCGCCCAGGGAGGCGTCGTCCCGGCCGAGCCGCAGCGGGCGGTTCCGGCGTCCGGAGGCGTGTCCCTGAGCCGGCTCGACCGGCTCGTGATCCTCGGCGTCGGCTTCGCGCTGCAGTTCAACGTGATGACCTCGACCTTCGGGCTGCCGTTCCTGCGCCTGTCGGACGCGCTGCCGTTCCTGACGATCCCGTACTTCCTGCTCCGTCCGCGCATCCTGTCCACGCTCCTGGCGCGGGCGCTGCCGATCGGCGTGGTCGTCCTGCTGCTCGTCGCCTCGCTGGTGGCGAAGGCCGACGTCCAGCAGGGCGACCTGTACCTGACCCTGGTGCTGCTGCTGTACTTCGTCCAGGCGACGCAGCTCGTGATCCTGCTCCGCGAGCCGGCGGGCGCCGACAGCTTCGCGGTCGGCACGCTCCTGGGCTTCGCCGGCTCGCTCCTGGTCCTGGTCGCGGCCTCGGCCGGCATCGAGCTCACCGCCGTCGGGCTTGCCGTGCCGACCGACGGCCTCGAGCCGGAATTCGTCCTGTTCATGAAGGACAAGCTCGGCGGCCTTTGGACCGCGGGCAACGAGACCGGGCACGTCTTCGCGTTGGCCGGCGCGTCGGCGGCCTACCTCTGGTACCGCACCGGCCGCAGCGCGATCTACGTGGCGTACTTCGCAGGCCTCCTCGTCAGCTTTCCGCTGACCAACAACCGCGCCGGGCTCATCCTGCCGGCGATCGTCCTCGGGCTGATCCTCCGCAAGAGCGTCAGCGTCTACGCCGTCCTGTCGGGGGCGGCGGTCGTCTGCGGGCTTGTCATGCTGTTCAGCGCCACCGGCTACGCGCCCGTCCCGGAGCAGCTCCAGTCGGCGATCGAGAAGCGGTTCGTCGCCGACAGCCACGCCGACAGCAACATCCTGGAGCGGCTCGATTCCACCGCGGCCGGGCTGCAACTCGCCGCGACCCATCCGCTCGGCCTCGGCAACGTCGCGAAGGAGAACCAGCTCCTGATGATGGCCGGCGTCGGCACGCCGCACAACGCCGTCGTCACCCTCGCCCTCCAGAGCGGGGTCCTCGTCGCGCTCGCCTTCCTCGTCGGGACGGTACGGATCGTGCTCAGCCCGCAGCGGTTCGGCCCGCTCGTGTTCTACACGGTGCTGTTCATGGTGCCCTCGCTGATGTTCGAGGAGCTCTCGATCAACCCGGTGTTCCTGTTCGGCTTCGCCCTCGTGCTCGCGGCCGCCGCCGTGACTCGCGCCGGCAGTCCCGCAGCCGCCGAGGCTTCGTGACCGGGCCGCTTGCCATCGCCGGAGCCTCCGGCCATATAGGCCGCGGGAGGTTGGCGAGGGACGTTTCACTCGCCAACCGGGTCAGGTCCGGAAGGAAGCAGCCCTAACGAGACCGAGCGGGTCTTCGTCCAGCCTCCCACCTCGTTCCACCGCAGGAACCGCGGGTCGAGCGGCCCGCAGCGGCGGCCAAGGCACGATCGCGAAGAGCGAAGACGCACCCCCGAAGAGCGCATGGACGCGAGCACCGGCACGCCTGACGACGAGCCGGGCCTGCCCGGGTTTCCGGCGCCTGCCCTCGCGCAGACGCCGTACCGCGTGCTGGCGCGGAAGTACCGCCCCAAGGATTTCGACGACCTGATCGGCCAGGGCGCGATGGTGCGCACCCTCGGCAACGCCTTCGCGGCCGGGCGCATCCCGCAGGCCTGGATGCTGACCGGCGTGCGCGGCGTCGGCAAGACGACCACCGCCCGCATCCTCGCCCGCGGCCTGAACTACGCGCCCGTCGGCGCCCCCGACACCGGCCCGACCATCGCGATGCCGACCCTGGGCGTCCACTGCCAGGCGATCATGGAATCGCGGCACATGGACGTGCTGGAGATGGACGCCGCCTCGCATACCGGCATCGAGGACGTGCGCGCGATCATCGACGGGGTGCGCTATTCGCCGGTCTCGGCGCGCTACAAGGTCTACATCATCGACGAGGTCCACATGCTCTCGGGCAACGCGTTCAACGCGTTCCTGAAGACGCTGGAGGAGCCGCCGCCGCACGCGAAGTTCGTGTTCGCGACGACCGAGATCCGCAAGGTCCCGATCACCATCCTGTCGCGCTGCCAGCGGTTCGACCTGCGCCGCGTCGAGGCCGACGTGCTCTCCGCCCACCTCCAGAAGATCTGCGCCGCCGAAGGCGTCGGCGCGGAGGACGAGGCGGTGGCTGCGATCGTGCGCGCGGCGGAGGGCTCGGTGCGCGACGCGCTCTCGCTCCTCGACCAGGCCATCGCCCACGGGGCCGGCACCGTCACCGCCGCGGGCGTGCGCGACATGCTCGGCCTGGCCGACCGCGCCCGCATCCTCGACCTGTTCGAGGCGGTGATGCGCGGCGACGTGCCCGCCGCCTTCGCCGAGCTGCGCAGCCAGTACGAATCCGGCGCCGACCCGTCGGTGGTGCTCTCGGACCTGGCCGCCTTCACCCACCTCGTCACCCGCCTGAAGCTCGCGCCCGAGGCCGCCGCCGCCGACCCGACGCTGAGCGAGATCGAGCGGCGCCGCGGCGGCGACTTCGCCGCGCGGCTGCCGGTGCGGGCGTTGTCGCGGGCCTGGCAGATCCTGCTGAAGGCGGTGTCCGAGGTCGCGAGCGCGGCTCGGCCGCTGGCGGCCGCCGAGATGGCGCTGGTGCGCCTCGCCTACGCCGCCGACCTGCCGACGCCGGACGAGGCGTTGCGACAACTCAGGGCCGAAGCGCTCGCCGCCGGTGCGCAGGAGGGCGACGCACCGGCTCGACCAGCCCTCGACGCCCCGGCGCCCCGGCCGATCGCGCCGCCCCCGCCGATTCCGGCTCCGGCCGCGCCTCCCGTCCCCGCGGCGCCCGAGCCGGCCACGCGACCCGCACCTCCGGTTGAGGCACGCTCGCCCGTGGAAGCTCGGCCGCTGCCGCCGCCGCGCCCGGCCCTGGTCTCGCCGCCCGTCCCGGCGGCGAGACCAGGGC
>NZ_VRUT01000226.1:0-5790 GCF_008039465.1 Methylobacterium sp. WL120
GCCCTGCTCCGAACCGGCCTCCGTGCCGCGCTCGGCCTCGCCGCCCTCGGAGCGACCGCCGCCGCGCTTGCGCCGGCGGCGCCGGCGACGGCGCTGGCCGTCGCCCTCATCCGATTTCTCCGAACGCTCGGCTCCAACCTCGCGACCGTCGTCGGCCTCGTCGCCCTCGGCGTCGGTCTCGCCCAAGACCTCCGGGCCGGCGGCGTCCTCGAGGGTTTCGTCCTCGATCTCCTCGAAGGTGTCGTCCTCCTCGATCTCGGAAGTCGGCGAGATCGCGGTGGCGCGGATTCCGGTGATCGGACCCTCGGCGCGCTGGGCCGGCTCGCCGCGATCCAGCTGGTAGGCGGTGGTGGCCCCCAGCCGCTCGTCGGCGGCGATGGTCACGGTGACGCCAAAGCGCATCTCGAGCTCGTGCAGGTGCCCGCGCTTCTGATTGAGGATGTACAGCGCCACCTCGGTGCGGGTACGCAGGATGAGGTTGTGGCTCGCCGACTTGAGCAGCGCCTCCTCGATCGCCCGCAGGATGTGCAGGGCGACCGATGCGGTGGCGCGTACGAAGCCGGAGCCGCCGCAATGCACGCACGGCACCGACGAGGATTCGAGCACGCCGGTGCGGATGCGCTGGCGGCTCATCTCCATCAGGCCGAAGGGCGAGATGCGGCCGACCTGGATGCGGGCGCGGTCGTTCTTCAGGCAGTCGTTGAGCTTCTTCTCGACGGCGCGGTTGTTGCGCTTCTCCTCCATGTCGATGAAGTCGATCACCACGAGGCCGGCGAGGTCGCGCAGGCGTAGCTGGCGGGCGACCTCCTCGGCCGCCTCCATGTTGGTGCGAAGCGCCGTGTCCTCGATGTCGTGCTCGCGGGTCGAGCGACCGGAGTTCACGTCGATCGAGACCAGGGCCTCGGTCGGGTTGATCACGAGATAGCCGCCGGACTTCAGCGTCACGTGGGTCGAGAACATCGCGTCGAGCTGCTGCTCGACGCCGTGGCGGGCGAAAATCGGCGTCGCGTCGCGGTAGGGCTTCACCACCTTTGCGGATTGCGGCATCAGCATGCGCATGAAGTCGCGCGCCTCGGCATAGGCCGCCTCACCCGAGACCAGGACCTCGTCGAGGTCCTTGTTGTAGAGGTCGCGGATCGCGCGCTTGATCAGCGAGCCCTCCTCGTAGACCAAGGCCGGCGCGGTCGAGGACAGGGTCAGCGCGCGCACGCTCTCCCACAGACGCATCAGGTATTCGAAGTCGCGCTTGATCTCCGGCATCGTGCGCGAGGCGCCGGCCGTGCGCAGGATCACGCCCATGCCGTCGGGCACCTCCAGCGCCTGGGCGGTCTCCTTGAGGCGCTTGCGGTCGGCGGCCGAGGTGATCTTGCGGGAGATCCCGCCGCCGCGGCCGGTGTTCGGCATCAGCACCGAGTAGCGGCCGGCGAGCGACAGATAGGTGGTGAGCGCCGCGCCCTTGGTGCCGCGCTCCTCCTTGACGACCTGGACCAGGATGATCTGGCGGCGCTTGATCACCTCCTGGATCTTATAGTGGCGGCGGTGGCTGCGCGGACGCTCGGGCAGCTCGCCGAGCGCGTCGCCGTTGCCGCCGACCTGCGAGATCTTCGGCTCGGCGTCGGGATCCTCGTCGCCCTCGTCCTCGTCGGACTCCTCGTCGTCGCCGTCCTCTTCGTCCTCGTCGTCGGAATCGTCGTCCTCGTCCTCGTCTTCATCCTCGTCGGATTCGTCCTCGGACGCCGTCGGCGCCTCGGCGACGGTCAGTCCCTGGGCCACGGCGACGATCGCCTCAGGGCGCAGGGCGTCGTCGGCGGTCTCCCCGTCCTGGGCCTCGTGCTCATGCGCCTCGCCGGCAGGCTCGTCGGCGGACGGCTCGGGCAGGACGGCGGAGGCGTCGCTGCCCGGCGCGATCGCGCCCTCGGGCCGGTCCTCGTCCACATGCGCTTCGGCGACGTGATCGTCGCCGGCATGGGCTTCGTGGGCATGGGCTTCGTGGGCATGGGCCTCAGCGGCCTGCGTGTCGTGGGACTGCGCGTCGTGATGCGCTTCGCCGGCCGGGGCATCATGCCCGTCCGCACGGGCGGCCTCGTGCGACGCGTCATGCTCCTGCGCGACGTCCTCGGCGCTCACGGTCTCGTCGAGCTTGGCGGCGGAGGCCTCGGCCCGGCGCCCGCGGACGCGGCGGCCGTTGCTGCGCGGCGACTTGCGGCGGCGTTCCTCGCGCTCGCGGTGCTCTTCCGCGTCGCGCGCCTCGTCCTCGAGCAGCGCCTGCCGGTCGGCGAGCGGGATTTGGTAGTAGTCGGGGTGGATCTCCGAGAAGGCGAGGAAGCCGTGGCGGTTGCCGCCGTACTCGACGAAGGCGGCCTGGAGCGAGGGCTCCACGCGCGTCACCTTGGCGAGATAGATGTTGCCGCGAAGCTGGCGCCGGTTGGCCGCCTCGAAGTCGAATTCCTCAACCCTAGAACCGTGAACCGTGACGACCCGGGTCTCTTCCGGATGCATCGCGTCGATGAGCATCTTGTTGTTGGCCATGACGAACTTTCGACATGGCGGCGGACGTCGCTCTCCTGGGCCCGTGTCCCGGTGGAGCCTCGCCCGGCCTGAAGGCCGTCAGGGAGAGGGCTCGCGCCGGCCTCGAAACCGAGGCCGCGGGGCTTGAACTGAAGGGATTGCCGTCAACCGCCGCTCGGCGCGCGCTTCCGCTGCGCCTGGGGTTGAACCTGATCGGGGGGACGGACGGATCGGCGCGACGCGCATCGCGCACGCTGACGGCATGGGCAACGGCAATCGATGCTGTGCCTCCGTCCATCTGTATTCCCGACCTCGCGAAAACCATCTCGACCGTCCCGTAATGACGAGGCGACCGCGAATTCCATGATAACCCATGCGCCGGGGCAAAACCCGTCGCGTGTGCAGAGCCCCGGCCGTCCAGGGCCGCAGCGGCGGAGAATCGTCGCCGCAGCGGGCACGCCGTCGCCCGATGGCGGGCCGCGACGCACGAACGATCCCGTGAGGATCGGACAGGGCCTGCCATCATTACAGATCGTCGCAGGGATTTGGCAAGGCCGAGCTGGAATCGCCCGCCAAGCGCCTGCAGGGCGGCGCCCGTTTCAAACCGGCCGGCGTGTTCGCGGGCGGGAGGCCAGGGCGCCGATGTCGCGCCCGACACCCACAATCTTGCCGGCTTTAGGGCGCGGACTGCCGGTCCTGCGGTTGCACGGGCGGCGATCCGCCGAGCCCGCTCGACGACCCTCTTCGATTCCCTCGGATGGAGTGCGCGAGCCCTTGTTGAAAACCATCGCCCTGGTCGTCTCGGTCGCCGCCTTCCTCGCGCTCCGGGCCTTCGTGAAGTTCCTGTTGCTCCCGTTCCGCGCCCTGCGGAACCTCCGGAAGGACAGCCCGATCTCGACCTGAGCTCAGCTTGGCCGACGGCCCTCGCCGAACCGCCCGTCGCAGAACCGCCCGTCGAAGGGCCACGGGCGGCTATTGGAACCGTGAACGGCGGGGCGCCGATCGTGCCTTCCGGCGTGGGCTGGAATCATGACAGATCGCCGCGGGGGCCTGAAGGCCCGGCGGTGGGAATACCGAATCGATGGCCAACCGTGAGCCGGTGCTGGCGCCCGTCCCGATCGCGGACCTGCGCCCGACGCAGATGACGGTGGGCTACCGGGAGGTCGCCGAGAAGCGGCGGCGCTGGCGCGACTATGACGACGACAAGCGCGCCGCCTTCCTGGGGGCGCACATGGTGCCGACGCTGCTCGGGCCGAAGAAGCACCACTACGTCATCGATCACCACCATTTGTCCCGCGCCCTGCTGGAAGAGGGCGTCGAGAGCGTGCTCGTGACCGTGGTCGCGGACCTGCACCACCTCGACAAGGACGCGTTCTGGACGGTGTGCGACCACAAATCGTGGGTGCATCCCTACGATGCCGAGGGCGTGCGCGCCGGGTTCAAGGATATCCCCAAGGCGATGGTGGACCTCGCCGACGACCCCTACCGGAGCCTGGCCGGCGAGCTGCGCCGGGCCGGGGGCTTCGCCAAGGACACGACGCCGTTCAGCGAGTTCCTCTGGGCCGACTACCTCCGTCGCCACGTCAAGGCCAAGCGCATCGAGAACGACTTTTCGGCGGCGCTGGAGGAGGCGATGGCCTTGGCCAAGGCGTCCGAGACGAGCTACCTCCCCGGCTGGTGCGGCCCGACCGCATAGCGGCGCTCGGCCCTTGCGTCACAGGCCCCAATACGGCGCCGCGTTGTAGTAGCGGTGGACCCGCTCCTCCCAGGCGTGGTCTTCGGCCGGGTCGGTGCCCTCGGGCGAGCGCTGCGGGGCGTCGCGCAGCTGCGCCTCGGTGACGTCGACGACGTAGGCGTCGTGCTCGGGCGAGAAACGCAGCACCGCCCAGGGCAGCGTATGGAAGCCCTCGCCGAGCCCGAGGAAGCCGCCGAAGCTCATCACCGCGTAGGCGACCTGGCCCGAGCGCTTGTCGAGCATCAGCCGCTCGATCCGTCCGACCTTGGTGCCGTCCGGCCGGCGCACGTCGGTGCCGACGACGCGGTCGTGGGCGATCAGGCTGCGGGCCTGTTCAGAGGTATCCGGCGTGGGTGTCACGATGCGGCCTCCGGTTCGTTCGGCCCGCGCGACGGCGGGCCTGCCCGAAAAACGCCCCGGCGGCGGGCGACGTTCCGATCCTCGACGGGCGACCGCCGGACCGGATACACAGACCCGCATGCACACGCGCCGCCTCGCCCTCTCCGCCGCCCTCGTCCTTTCGTCGGCCCTCGCTTCGCCCGCCCACGCCCAGGACAAGGGGACCCTCAACCCCAAACCCCTGCCGCCGCTGGAAAATCCCGACGCGCCCTCGACCCCGGCCAAGGCGCTGTTCGGGCGGGCGACCGGCCCGGCCTCCGGCCCCGCCCACGCCTACGGCTCCTACGCCAAAGGCTGTTTCTCGGGCGGCGCGGCGCTGCCGATCGACGGGGCGACGTGGCAGGTGATGCGCCTGTCGCGCAACCGGAACTGGGGCACGCCCTACCTCGTCGACTTCCTGGAGCGGCTGGCGGCCAAGGCGCCGCGGGTCGGCTGGCCGGGCCTGCTCGTCGGCGACATGTCGCAGCCGCGCGGCGGTCCGATGCTCACCGGCCACGCCTCGCACCAGCTCGGGCTCGACGCCGACGTGTGGCTCACCCCGATGCCGAACCGGCGCATGACGCGGGCGGAGCGCGAGGAGACCTCGGC
Source organism: Methylobacterium sp. WL120 (assembly GCF_008039465.1). Classification (NCBI taxonomy): domain Bacteria; kingdom Pseudomonadati; phylum Pseudomonadota; class Alphaproteobacteria; order Hyphomicrobiales; family Methylobacteriaceae; genus Methylobacterium; species Methylobacterium sp. WL120. The sequence goes on from NZ_VRUT01000226.1 coordinate 5,231, forward strand.
CACCGACATGGTGCGGCCCGACCGCCTCGACATCGACCCCGACACCTGGACGCCGGAGCGGCTGAGCCTGATCCGCCTCACCGCCGAGCAGCCGGAGGTGGCGCGCATCTTCGTCAACCCGGCGATCAAGAAGGCCCTGTGCCGGGAGGCGGACGGCAGCCGCGGCTGGCTGCGCAAGGTGCGCCCGATGTATGGGCACAATTATCACTACCATATCCGCCTCGCCTGCCCGGACGGCCAGGATTCCTGCGGCGACCAGGCCGCGCCGCCGCCCGGCGACGGCTGCGGCGAGGAGCTCGCCTACTGGTTCAGCGACGCGATCCTCCACCCCCGCCCCCCGAAGACCAAGCCGAAGCCACGCCCGCCGATGACCATGGCGGCCCTGCCGGCCGAGTGCCGGATGGTGCTGAAGGCGCGCTGAAGGCGAAGGTTCGCAGGCGGATCGCCAGCGACCGGTCGGGCAGGGCCATCGCATGGGCGAGGCAGTCGCGCAGGCGCACCGGCCCGGCCTCCCGGGCGAGGGGATGGCCGGCCCGCATCAGCGCGCAGAGCGGCTGGCG
>NZ_VRUT01000228.1:0-5754 GCF_008039465.1 Methylobacterium sp. WL120
CCGCCGCGTCGCCGGCGGGCACGCGCCAGCCGGTGCGCTGCCCGGCCGGAACCTCGGGGGGGCTGAGGACGGTCTCGGGGACCGCGCCGAGGTCGGACACCACCACCGGCGTGCCCAGCGCCTGGGCCTCGACCGCCGAGCGGCCGAACGCCTCGGGCTCCACCGACGGCACCGCGACGACGGAGGCCGCCCGGAAGGCCGCCGGCATGTCGGTGCAATGCCCGACCCGCCGGACCACGCCTTCGAGCCCGCGCGCCGCGACCATCGCGTCGAGCTCGCGCTCGTAGGCGACGCGGCCCTGGGGGTCGCCCGCGAGCACGATGGCGAAGTCGGCGACGCCTTGCGCCTTGAGCAGCGCCGCCGCCTCGATCAGGATGCGCTGACCCTTCCAGGCGGTGAGACGGGCCGCCAGCAGCACGACCCGCTCGTGCGGCGCGACGCCCCAACTCCGGCGCAACGCCTCGACGCGGGCGGCGCCGACCGCCACGGGGGTGAATGCAGAGAGGTCCGTGCCGCGGTGGATCACCTGCACGCGATCGCCCGCCTGCTCGGCATGCAGCCGCCGGATCAGGTCGGCGGTGTAGTGCGAGTTGGCGATCACCACGTCGCCGCGCGCCATCACCGAGTTGTAGAGCACCTTCACGCCCGTCCGGCCGGAATAGCTGCCGTGATAGGTGGTGACGAAGGGCAGCTTCAGCCGCCGCGCGGCGCCGAGCGCGACCCAGGCCGGGGCGCGGGAGCGGGCGTGGATGATCTGCACGCCCTCGCGCCGGCACAGGCGGGCCAGCCGGCCGACGTTGAGCGCCATCTGGAGCGGGTTCTTCGAGGCGGCGGGAAACGGCAGGCAGATGCCGCCCTTGGCCTGCAGCTCGCCGACGAGTCGGCCGCCTTCCGTGGCGACCAGCGCGCGCGCGCCGGCCGCGGCGAGGCCGGCGGCGATGTCGACGGTGGTGCGCTCGGCCCCACCCGCATCGAGCTCGGGAATGATCTGGAGGACGCAGGCGCCGGCCAGCGGCGCGGCGTCGCCGGGAAATCCGACCGCCGGCCGGTGATCCTCCGTCATGAGGGATCGCGCGGCGAGAGGGCGCAGGCGGGCCGCGGCCGCAGGGAAGCGTTCATTGTCATAGGATCACGGGTACGCTTTACGGTCTGGTAAACGGCGGCTGAAGACGCGGCGTTCAGGTCGGGAACGCAGGCCTCGACGAAGGCGGGAGAACGGGATGCGGGACGGCACGACGCTGGAGCACGTCACGGTAGGCGAAGGGGCGGACGCACGTCGGATCGCGGTGCGGGTGCGCGACGGCGTCGGCCCGGCGATCGTCTGGCTCGGAGGCTTCCGCTCCGACATGGGCGCCACCAAGGCGATGGCGGTCGACGCCTTCGCCGCCGCCGAGGGGCGGCTTTTCGTGCGGTTCGACTATTCCGGCCACGGCGAGTCGGAGGGCGCGTTCGCGGCCTGCACGATCTCGACCTGGCTCGAAGACGCGGAAGCCGTGCTCGCCGCGCACGCGCCGGAGGCGCCGGTGCTGATCGGCTCGTCGATGGGCGGCTGGATCGCCTGCCTGGCGGCGCGCAACCGCGCGGCGCGCGGCGAGCCGGCGCCGACCGGCCTCGTGCTGATCGCGCCGGCCCTCGACTTCACCGAGGACCTGATGTGGGACAAATTCTCGCCCGAAATCCGCAGGACGCTGGAACAGGACGGCGTCTGGCTGCGCCAGAGCGCCTACGCTCCGGAGCCCGACGTGATCAGCATGGCGCTGATCGAGGATGGCCGGCGCAACCGCCTTTTGACCGGTCCGCTCGACCTCGGCTGCCCGGTCCACATCCTTCAGGGGATGAACGACCCGGACGTGCCGCACCCGCATGCCTTTCGCATCCTCGAAAGGCTGCCGGCGGCGGGCACGGTTCTCACGCTGATCGCCGACGGCGACCACCGCCTGTCGCGGCCGCAGGACGTCGTGCGGCTGCTCTCGGCGGTGGCGGAGATGGCGACGCCCGTTGGAGCATTTTCCATGATCTCCGGATCACGGAAAATGCTCTAACTGACTGTGTAGTCGTATTTTCTTCACGCGAGCCGGCATCCACCTCGCTTGAAAGCGCGCTAGTGCAGGCTGACCGGGTAGAGGTCGTGCTCGGCGGCGTTGGCGAGGATCACCTCGCGCGAATCCGCGAGCAGGATCGGGGCGCCGCTCGCCGACAGCAGGGCGAACAGGTCGAGCCCGGGGGTGAGCTGCGGCGCCTGCGGGAACAGGCGCATCACCTCGTCGGACCGGATCGAGCGGACGTAGGCGATGTGGCCTTCGCCGAGCGCCGCGAGGTCGGCGGCGTTGAACTCGGCCGGGTCGAGGTCGGCGGCAGTCAGCGGGGAGGTGGTGAGGTCGGTCATGTCGTGCCCTCCTTTCGAGGCAGAGCAAACAGCCCGGAAACGATCCCGTCTTGATCGAACCGATCCGGCGATCGTGGGCCTGAATCGAATGTGGGGTGTTTCGCCGGCGGATCAATCGCGCTCGAGGATGGCGATGCGGCGCACCACCCGCTCGGGCTCGGGACGGGCGAGGTCGATCGAGAGCAGGCCGTTCGACAGGTCGGCACCCAGCACCTCCATCCCGTCGGCCAGCAGGAACGCCCGCTGGAACTGGCGCGCCGCGATGCCGCGGTGGAGGAACAGCCGCTCCTTGTCGTCGACCTGACGCCCGCGGACGACGAGCTGGTTCTCCTCCAGCATCACGTCGAGCTGGTCGCGGGTGAAGCCGGCCACCGCCAGGGTGATGCGGAGGCGGTCCGGCTCCTGGTCGGTGCGGACGAGGCGCTCGATGTTGTAGGGCGGGTAGCCGTCGTTGGCGGCCTTCGAGACCCGGTCCAGCGCCTGCTCGATCTCGTCGAATCCGAGCAGGAACGGGTGTCCGAACGGGGATGGACGGGTCATCGGCAACGCCCCTGTGGAGGCCCCGTGACCGGAATGCCGGCGGGCACCTCGTTGCGGGACCCGCAAGCGGCACCCCTTCCGGATCATCGATCCGGCCCGGAAAGATATGGTCGAGCATGCCCGCCCCATCAAGAGAGCCGCCGGCCGTGATCTCACCTGACGGCCGGGCAGATCCGGCAAGGCTGGCCGGGACCATTCGGCAAGGATGCACGCCGCAACGCGAGATGTATTCGTAACAGTTTGGAACGGCTCTGATTTTCAGCGCCGCTCTTGATCCTTGCCCTGCACCTCGGATACTTCCGCCGCGCAGGCACAGTGCATTCCGCTCTTGCGGGAGATCGCGCCGGGGCGGGCGTCTTCGCGAGGCCGGACGACCGCATCGCCCCTTTCCAGACACGCGCCGAGGCCGTGGTCCGAGGGAGGGTCCGAGACGGCGATGCGATGGCGCCGGTCCTCGCGGCCGTCCGCTTCGTGCCTCGCGAACCGGATGGACCCGGCGGCAGACGAATTCGACGCGGCGCGGGGCGCCGGACGGGCCGCCCGCGGAGCGGAGGATGGGAAGCGTTTCGATGGCTCAACAGATGCTCGGGCGAGGCGTCCCGCTCCACCGGCTCCGCATCGGGCGGTTCGCCCTGGACACCGCCGCCTGCGTGGGGCTCTCCCTCGTGCTCGCGTCCTCGCTCGCCGTGTCCGCGATGGCGCAGGATGCGCCGGCCGGCGAGAAGGCCGCGCCGCTCAAGCTTCAGCTCAACCGGCTCGAATCCGTCGAGGATTCCTGCCGGGCCACGATCGTCGTCGACAACAGCCGCGGGGCTGCGCTGAAGTCGTACAAGCTCGACCTGTTCGCCTTCGACACCGACGGGATCGTGCAGAAGCGGGTCGCGGCCGAGCTCGGGCCGATCCCGGCCCGCAAGACCACCGTCAAGATCTTCAACTTCCCCGGGATCGCCTGCCCGAAGCTGAGCCGGGTGCTGCTCAGCGACGTGCTCGCCTGCGAGGGCGGCGACGCGACCCGCGAAGCCTGCCTCGAACGCACCGAGACCGAGACCAAGGCGAACATCCCGTTCGACCGCTGAGCCGAGCCGGCCCGGCGCGCGACGCCGGCGGCCCCTGAGAACCGATACCGGCCGGCGGCCCAGAGCCGCCGGGCGGCCCGCGGCCGTCGCCGCACCCGAACGACCTTGCAAGGAACCCGCAATGGATCCGACCTCCGCCCCGATCGACGCCGGTCACGACTTCTCGTTCGTGGGCCTGTTCCTGCAGGCCGACCCGATCGTGAAGGGGGTGATGATCCTGCTGGTGGTCGCCTCGCTCGCCTGCTGGACCGTGGTGTTCGAGAAGGTCGTCCGCCTCGCCGCCGCGCGGCGCCAGGCCAAGGCGTTCGACGCGCTGGTGCGCTCGGGCGGCAGCCTGGAGACGGGGATGCCGGGCATCGCCGGCCACGTGGTGAAGGCGGCTCTGGACGCCTGGCGCGACCAGGACGCCTCGGAGACCCGCGCCGAGCGGCGCGACCGGATCGAGCGCGCCATGCGCGGCGCGCTGACCCTCGAGGTCAAGCGCCTTCAGAACGGCCTGGCGCTGCTGGCGACGTCGGGGTCCACGGCGCCCTTCGTCGGCCTGTTCGGCACGGTCTGGGGCATCATGAACTCGTTCTCGTCCATCGCCCGCAGCCAGGACACCTCGCTCGCCGTGGTGGCGCCGGGCATCGCCGAGGCGCTGTTCGCCACGGCGATCGGGCTGGTCGTCGCGATCCCGGCGGTGATGGCCTACAACAAGCTCGCCAACGACGTCGGCCGGATCCAGAGCACCTTCGTCTCCGGCATCGGCCTGCTCGGCAACCGCCTCGCCCGCGACCGCGGCGTCCAGCACCGCGCCGCCGCCGAATAGCCGCGCGACCATCCGAGACGCGCGATCCCGGCCCGCTCAGGCGGCCCGGCCTTCCATTCCCGACGCGGCCGCCCCTTGGGGGCCCGAGCCGCCGACCCCGGAGGACGCCGCATGGCGATGGGTTCGATCCGCGCGAGCGGTTCCGACGACGACGACCTCGACACCGCTCCGATGTCGGAGATCAACGTGACGCCGATGGTGGACGTCATGCTGGTGCTGCTGATCATCTTCATGGTCGCGGCGCCGCTGATGACCACCGGCGTGCCGGTGCAGCTCCCGAAGACCGCAGCCGCCAAGGTCGCGCAGTCGCAGAAGCCAGTCGAGGTGACGATCGACAAGGACGGCAAGCCCTCGATCGCCAAGGAGGTCTTCACCAACGAGACGCTGGTGCCGCGCCTGCGCGCCATGGCGGCCGAGAACAAGGACCAGGTGATGCTGGTCCGCGGCGACAAGGACGTGGCCTACGGCAAGATCATGGAGGTCATGGGCCTCGTCGGCCAGGCCGGCTTCACCAAGGTGTCGCTGATCGCGCAGTCTCCGGGCGGACCGGCTCCGGGCGCCCCCGCCGCCGCGCCGACGAACGGGGCGGCGCGGTAAGCCATGTCCGCCATCGTCGACACCGGGCCGGACTCCCGCTCGTCGGGGCTCGTTCCCGCCTTCCTCGTCGCGCTCGCGCTGCATCTGGCCGCGCTGGCGGGCCTCGCCCTGTTCAAGCTGACGCCGCCGACGCCCCCCGGCGAGCAGCAGATCTCGATCGACCTCGCGCCGCTGATGACCGACGCGGACACGCAGGCGCCGAGCGAGACCCAGGCGAGCGAGGCCGCCCCGCCCGAGACCAAGCCCGTGGACGAGCCCGCCGAGGCGGAGCCGACCAAGCCGCCGCCGGACGCCGCCGAGGCCAAGCCCGACGAGGCGGTGGTCGCGCCCCCGCCGCCGGCCAC
>NZ_VRUT01000229.1:0-5712 GCF_008039465.1 Methylobacterium sp. WL120
GCGGAGGCGGCGCATCCTGGGCGCGGGCCGGCGCGGCGGCGAGGCCGGCGGCGAGCAGCACGAGCAGCAGCGTTCTCATCGCGGGTCGTCCTCCCGGTGGTCGGGCCGTGGCAGGCGCGGCGCCGCGTGGTCCTCGACGCGGATCGGATCGAGGTCGAGCACCGCGCCGGAGCGGTCGATCGGGCTGCGCGACGGACCGATCTCGGCGAGCAGCAGCGCCTCGTCCTCGACGTCGTGCTCGCTGTCGAGGTGCAGCGGCGCGCGCCGGCCGCGAGCGAGGAGCCGGAGCACCACGGTGCCGGCGACCGCGCAAGCCGTGACGGCCGCCAGGATCAGGAGCGTTTCCATTGCTCGGCAGCGTTAGCCCAAGCGGCCGTCGCATGCACCCCGGAGCATGCACCCCAGGGTAAGCCCGCCCCGACGCGCCGGGCCGGGGTCCCGAAGCGGAACGGTCCTTGCCTCTTCGGTCCCAGGGCCGCCTGCGCCTTGCGCGCGCCGGGCGTCCCCGCCAAAAGCCCCTGCCCCCGTCTTCCCGGAGCCCGACCGATGCGAACGCACGACCATCGCGACCCGGAGGAGCTCGAAGGCCACCTCGTCGGGCTGATCGAGGCCTCGCGCGAGCAGGCGAGCGAGGACCCGTTCCGCAACCCCGTGCTGGCGGTGACGCTGGCGATCACCCGCCGCTTCGACCGGGACGAGATCGGCGAGGCCGACCTCGACGCGCTGTTCGTGCGCCTGCGGGCGCAGGCGCTGTCCGACCGCGCGGCTCGGTTGCGCGCCTATGTCGGGATCGAGCACCATCCCGATGCCGACGCCGCGATGCCGGCGCGCCTCGTCGCCGCGGTGCCGGACCGGTCGGACGCGTTCGAGCGCTTCCGCGACGGGATCGGCCGCACCGCCTTCGCTGTGGTGTTCACCGCGCACCCGACCTTCGGGATGCCGAAGGCCGTGGCGGCGCTGCTCGCCGAGGCCGCGAGCCTCGACGACCCGGCGGCGCGAGCGCCCCTGATCGAGAAGGCCGCCCAGCTCTCGACCCGGCCGGACGCGCCGATCACCCTGGACGGCGAGTTCGAGCAGGCCTGCGTGGCCGCCAACCACGGCCGCGAGGCGGTGGACGCCTTTAACGGCGCGCTCCTCGACGCCGCGCGCAAGCGCTGGCCCGACCGCTGGACGGAACTCGTACCGAAACCCTTCGCCATCGCGAGCTGGGTCGGCTGCGACACCGACGGGCGCACCGACATCGGCTGGTGGGACACCCTGCGCTACCGCCTCGAATCCAAGCGCATGCAGCTCGACCGGGTGATGCGCCGCCTGCCCGCCATCCCCGCCGCGGGCGCGGTGCGGGGTCTCGCCGAGGCGGCCCTCGCCGCCGTCAACCGCCAGCTGGCGGTGGCGCCGCGGCTCGGCGACAAGCCGTCGCTGGAGGCGGTGCACCGCTTCGCCCTGGCCCTGATCATCGAGCGCGAGCGCGCGCAGACCGATTCCGCCGCCGTGCTCGCCGGCCTCTCCGAGGCGGTGGCGGGGGCCGAGGACGACGCCGACCGGCGCAGCCTCGCGGTCCTGCGCTCGGGCATCGCCACGCACGGGCTCTCGAACGCCCTGCCGCATTTTCGGCTCAACGCCAGCCAGATCCACAACGCGGTGCGCCGGGTCATCGACCTCGAGGGCGAGCCGACCGACGCGGCGCAGCGCCGCTCGCACCTCTCGGCGATCCACACCCTGCTCAACGACGTGCAGCCGGTGGCGGTGGATTTCGGGGCGCTCGCCGCCGAGCGCGCCTCGGCCGCCCGGCTGATGATGACGATCGCGCAGATCCTCAAGCACGTCGACGGCACGCATCCCGTGCGCTTCCTCATCGCCGAGACCGAGACCGGCTACACGCTGCTGGCCGCGCTCTGGCTCGCGCGGCACTACGGCATCGCCGACAAGCTCGAGATCACGCCGCTGTTCGAGACCGCGAGCGCCCTGGAGCAGGGCATCCGCGTGCTCGACGACGCCCTGCGCAACCCGCATTGGCGGCGCTACCTCAAGCGCATCGGCCGGCTCACCGTGCAGTTCGGCTATTCCGATTCCGGCCGCTACGTCGGCCAGCTCGCCGCCACCTTCTGGATCGAGCGCCTGCGCCTGCGCATCACCGAGATGCTGGTGGCCAACGGGCTCGCCGACGTCGAGCTCGCGATCTTCGACACGCACGGCGAATCGATCGGTCGCGGCGCGCACCCGACCAGCTTGCGCGACCGCCTCGCCTACCTCGCGCCGGAGGACGCGCGCACGCGCAACCAGAAGGCCGGGATCAAGGTCCGCCTCGAATCGAGCTTCCAGGGCACCGACGGCTACCTGCTGTTCGGATCGAAGGCGATCGCGGAAGCCTCGATCGCGCGGGTGGCCGAGCACGTCTACGCGCTCGAGGTCGCCGAGGACGACGCCTTCCCCGACTACGCCCTCTCCGACGCGGCCGAGGGCGCGGACGCCGACGACGACCCGGTCTACGCCGAGACCGACTTCGCCCTGGAGTTCTTCACGGTCGTGCGCCAGGACATGGAGGCGCTGGTCGACGACCCCGGCTACGCGGCCCTGCTCGGCACCTTCGGGCCGGGGCTGATCGACCGGACCGGCTCGCGGCCCGTGGCGCGGCAATCGGATTCCGGCGGCCCGGCGCTGATCACCCATCCGCGCCAGATGCGGGCGATCCCCAACAACGCGATCCTGCATCAGCTCGGCTACCTCGCGAACTCGCTCCACGGGATCGGCCGGGCGGCGGGCCGCGCGCCCGACCTGTTCCGCGACATGCGCCGCGACTCGGTGCGGTTCTCCCGCGCCTTCCGGCTGGTCCAGCACGCGGCCTCCGTCGGCGACCTCGACGTGCTGCGCGCCTACATCGACACCCTCGACCCCGCCGTGTGGCTGGAGCGCGCCCGCCGCACCCGGAAGGACGGCCGCCGCGACGAACTCGTCGTCATCGCGGGCGCGCTGGACCGCCTCGACCTCGCGCCGAACCTGCGCCGCCTGTTCGGGCGGCTCACCACCGACGCGCTGAGCCTGCAGAGCACCGCCCCCGACCTCAAGAAGATGTCGGTGCGCCTCACCCTGCTCCACGCGATCCGCCTGGCGCTGATCCACCGGATCTGGTTCACCGCCGTCCACATCCCCGGCTTCCGGCCCCAGGCCGGCGTCAGCCGCGACCAGCTGCTGGAGCGATTCCTGCGCCTCGACATCGACGGTTGCCTCAAGCTCCTCGACGAGATCTTCCCGATCACCCCCGACCCGACGCTCGGCCTCAACTTCGGCGAGCCGGCGGGCCCGCGCGACGTCGGCACCTACGAGGCCGAGCATTCGGGCCTGTTCCAGCCGATCAAACGGATGTTCGCCCAGGTGCGCGAGATATCGGGGATGATCCAGCACGAGGTCGGGGCATTCGGGTGAGGCGGCGGCTTTTACGTGGTTCCGACCGGTAGGGGTGCGCCGCCCCCGCCATTCCGGGGCGCCGCAGGCGAGCCCAGGATGACGGGGTGGAGCGGGGACGGCCGCAGCCCGTGAGAAACCGCCTCCTCACACCCCCGTCACCCGCAGCACCGTCCCGTCGATCCCCGTGACCCGCACCCACGCGCCGGCGGGGAGGTCGGGGCCGGTGATGCGCCACAGGGTGTCGTCGAAGCGGATACGGCCGGCGCCGTCGCGGATCGGCTCGGCGAGGAGCCCTTCGCGGCCGAGGAGGCCACGGTCGGCGCGGTTGAGGGTCGGGACGTGGCCGCGGCCGAGGCGGCGGGCGAGGAGCACCGCGGCGACGGCGAGACCGGCGAAAAGCAGCACCTGCGCCTGCCACGGCAGGGGCGCCAGCGCTGCGACGAGGCCGGTGGCGAGCGCCGCGAGCCCGAGCCAGATCAGGAAGACGCCAGGCGCGGCCAGTTCCAGCCCGGCCAGCGCCAAGCCAGCGAGGATCCAGGCCCAGGCGGGACCGAGGATCGCGAGGGTCTCGGCGACGGTGTCGCGCAAGGTCACGACGCTCACGTCCGCGGAACCCCGACGCTGGGCGGCGCGCTGGAGCGTGGGCGCGCGGGCGCCGCGCCCTCTCCGAACACCGACTTCGTGATCTCGGCGATGCCCCCCAGAGTCCCGGCGAGCGCCGCCGCCTCGATCGGCACCACCACCACGCGCTGGTTCGGCGCGGTGGCGAGCGCCTTGATCGCGTCCACGTACTTCTCGGCCACCAAGAAGTTCGCCGCTGCGATGTCGCCCGCGGCGATCGCGGCGCTGATCATGCCGGTCGCCTTCGCCTCGGCTTCCGCCGAGCGCTCGCGCGCCTCGGCGTCGCGGAAGGCGGCTTCCTTGCGGCCTTCCGCCTCCAGGATCGCCGACTGCTTGCGCCCCTCGGCGCGCAGGATGTCGGCTTGGCGGTGGCCTTCCGCCTCCAGCACCGAGGCGCGCTTCTCGCGCTCGGCCTTCATCTGCCGGGCCATGGCGCCGGCGAGGTCGGCGGGGGGCACGATGTCCTTGATCTCGATGCGGGTCATCTTCACCCCCCAGGGCGAGGCGGCGGCGTCCATCACCCGCAGCAGCCGCTCGTTGATCTCGTCCCGGTGCGAGAGCAGCTGGTCGAGGTCCATCGAGCCGACCACGGTGCGGATGTTGGTCATCGTCAGCGTGCGGGTGGCGACGTCGAGGTTGGAGATCTCGTAGGAGGCGCGGGCGGCGTCGAGCACCTGGTAGAACACCACCGCGTCGATGGTGACGCCGGCGTTGTCGCGGGTGAAGGCCTCCTGGCTCGCCACCTCGATCACCTGCTCCATCACGTTGACGCGGCGCCCGATGCGCTCGACGAACGGCGTGATCAGCCCGAGGCCGGATTCGAGGGTGCGGGCGTAGCGCCCGAAGCGCTCGACGGTGAAGACGTAGCCCTGCGGTACGATGTTGACGCCGGCGGCCAGCGTCACGATCACCAGGATCGCCGCCACGATTGCAAAGGTGCTCAGCCCGATCGAGAGACTCATCGCCATCCCCCCTGGCGCCGACGCGGCGCGCCGGCATCCTAGCGCAGCCGGAGGCGACTGCGCGATCGGGCGCCGCGCTTCCTGGTCAGGGGCTGGGTTTCTCAACGTCGTCCGGCAGGATCGGGTCCCCGCTCCCGAACGGGAGTGGGATCCGCGGCTTACCGCTTCCACACGCCGATGCGCTCGGTGCGGGCGTGGTCCTCGGCCGCCACCAGCTCGGGGGAGGCTTCCGGCGAGGCGCGGCCGCCGCCGTTGAACAGGACCACCTCGGAAAGGTCGCGGCCCTCGACGGTGCAGGAGACGTTCTCGCTGCCCGGCACCGGCGTGCAGGTGACCGCACGGCCGGCGAGGTACTTGGAAAGCTCGTCGGCCTGCCCGCCCCGCACCCACTCGACGCCGAACAGGTGCAACACCTTGCCGGCGACGCGCACGGTCGCGGTGTCGATCACCTCGGCCTTGCCGCTGATCGCGTTGGCGGCCGGCGCGGGCGGCGGCTCGGGCAGGCCGACCGTGTCGGCGGTCTCCGGCGGCGGCGTCACCGGGTCGGGCGACGGGGTATTGAGCACGGATGCGTCGGCTTGCGTCGCGGGCTTCGCCGGGGTCTCGCCCTCCGGCGCGCGGTTTCCGACGACGAGTCCGGCCGCCAGCACCGCGAGCAGGGCCGCCGCGGTGCCGCCAGCCAGCCAGCGCCGGTGCTGGCGCACGGATTCGCCCTCGCCCTGCC
>NZ_VRUT01000022.1:0-43845 GCF_008039465.1 Methylobacterium sp. WL120
TCACGCCGCCACCGGTAGTACGTCACCGAACTCACACCGAGCGCGCGGATTGCATCGGCCACGCTCTGGCCCTGTGAGATCAGCACGTCCGCCTGACGGAGCTTCGCGACGATCTCCTCGGGCTTCGGGTGTTTTGCCATCTCGTCCGTCCTCCAGGCTCAAAAGCCATACCAAAGGGCGGACCACTTCAATGGGGGCTGACCACTGGAGGTGAACCGGATCGGGGCGGCGCTCGCGACGGCGGCGCTTCAATTGCAGGCACGGACACGCGAGCGCGAGGTCGCCGAGCTCGCCTTGCGCGACCTCAACCTGGCGCTGGAAGACCGAGTCGCCGCGCGCACGCAGGAACTCGACGACGCGAACCGCGCTCTCATTGGCGAGATGCAGAGCCGTGAGACGGCCGAGGCCCAACTACGGCAGTTACAGAAGATGGAGGCCGTCGGCCAGCTCACCGGCGGCATCGCGCACGACTTCAACAATATGCTCGCCATCGTGATCGGCAGCCTCAACCTGATCCGCAAGCGCATGGCACGTGGCGAGAGCGACATCGAGCGCTTCATCGATGTCGCGACGGATGGTGCAAACCGTGCGGCCTCGCTCACCCAACGCCTGCTGGCTTTCTCGCGCCAACAGCCGCTCGCGCCGGAGCCCATCGATGCCAACAAGCTCGTATCCGGGATGTCGGAGATCCTGCGCCGCACGCTCGGCGGGGGCATCGCGTTGGAGACCGTGCTGGCCGGCGGCCTATGGCGCACCCATGCCGATGTGAGCCAATTGGAGAATGCCATCCTCAACCTGGCGGTCAACGCGCGGGACGCCATGCCGGATACCGACACCGGAAGTGGCCGCCTGACCATCGAGACGGCCAACGCCCACCTCGACGAGGCCTATGCCAGGACCGTGGAGATCTCGCCCGGTCAGTACGTCCTGGTTGCCGTGACCGACTCGGGAACCGGCATGTCGCCGGAGGTCCTGGCCAAGGTGTTCGATCCGTTTTTCACCACCAAGCCGGTCGGCAAGGGAACGGGGTTAGGCCTGTCGCAGGTCTACGGTTTCGTGCGGCAATCGAAGGGACACGCACGGATCTATTCGGAGCCCGGGCAGGGCACGAGCGTGAAGCTCTACTTACCGCGCTTCTATGGCGAGGGCGAAGCTGCCGGATCCCCTCAGGATGGTCGGCTCACGGCTGTCCTGCCCCTCGGATGCCGACGCGAGATCGTCCTCGTGGTCGAGGACGAGGAGGCCCTGCGCCTGCTCAACGTCGAGGCCTTGCGCGAACTCGGCTACAGCGTGCGCCACGCCGAGAGCGGTGTCGCCGCATTGCGTATCCTAGACTCCCAGCCTGACATCGCGTTGTTGTTCACTGACATCGTCATGGCCGACATGAATGGGCGTCGACTGGCCGAGGAGGCGATCCGGCGGCGTCCGGAACTCAAGGTGCTCTACACGACGGGATTCACGCGCAATGCCGTGGTGCATAATGGCGTGCTCGATCCCGGCACGCATTTTCTGCCGAAGCCCTTCACCCTGCAGCAGCTGGCGAGCAAGGTGCGCGGCGTACTCGATCATATACCGAGACAGGTCGATGCGTGATCGATGCCGGTACGTACCGACCGGCATCGTCGTGGTCCCGCCACAGCAGGAACGGCGGTTATTATCCAGGCGTTCGCTGCGGCGCCTCCCAAATCACATGCGGGAAGTCCCTGCGGCGCGGTTCGCAGAACCGCCGCTTTCCGAGCCACGCTCGGGGATGACGGCGGTTCGGTCGGCAACGCCGCAGGTTCTGCCGCGACGATGCCGCTGACTTGGTCCTTGCTGGAGGCGTGGTCAGTAATCCCAGAACACCGGCACCCAACGGAAGGCATCGCCATCGGCGGCGACCCGGCCGATGGACGGGAACGGCAGGTGCGTGGCTACTAACTGTTCCCTGGTCCCGGCTAATTCCCGGAGAAGACGGATCCGAACGCGGGCTGCCTCCTCGGGGTCGTGCTCGAAACCGTTGTGCCAGTTGGGCTGGTCGAAGCCTACCGGAAAGATGGCGTCGCCGGCGAACGTGAGCCGCTCTCCGCCGGCTGTCACGCGGACCACGCTGTGCCCGGGGGTGTGGCCCCCGGTGCGATGGACGACCACCCCCGGCGCGACCTCATGCGCATCCTCGAAGGTTCGCAGATGGCTGCTGTATGCCTCGGAGAACCGTTTGGCGGTGGATCGCAGGGCGTCCGGGAAGCCCGTCGGCATCGAGGTGCGGGAGAAATCGGGTGCTTCCCAGAACGCGACCTCGGCGGCCGCCACGTGGATCCGCAGGTCGGGCCGCAACTGTTCCTTCACCCCGTCGATGAGGAGCCCGCCGATATGGTCCATGTGCATGTGCGTCAGCACCAGGTCGGTCACGGACGCCAGATCGATTCCGCCCGCTTCCAGACGTTTGACCAGTTGGCCGGCTCGCGGCAGATCCAGGTTCGGATCCAACCCGAGCCCGGCATCGATGAGGATGGTCTGCTCGCCGCTCCGCACCAGAACGGCATTCAGCGGCCAGTCGAATGCGTCCGGCGCTAGGAACATGTCGTCCAGCCATTCCGCCCGAAGCGCTGGGTCCGCATTGTGAGCGAGCATTGCCGTCGGAAGGGGCAAGACCCCATCGCTGACGACCAGCACGTCGATCTCGCCGATGCGCACCGCGTATCGTGACGGCACCAATTCCTCCGAACTTGGACGCGCTCGGTGAGGATCTCTCGTATCGGTTTGGCCGGTCATTGAAGTGTCCATGGTCGCCCCTTGATCGGGACACGCGGACATCCGGCTCACCAGGATCCGGAAACGCGCGCCTCCACACAGGGACGAGACCGGGGCCGCGAATGTGACATGTGTTGTCAGGGATCGAGGCCGGTGGATGACCGCTTCGGTCGAAACGCCCTCAAGGATACGGTCTCCCTTCCACTCCTCTTGGCCGTGGCGCAGACGGGCGGTTGTCGACCCAAACACGCCGTCGGACTAGATTCGAACGAAATCTGAAATCAGTCGTTCATGTGGGACTCCGGATACCCTGATGTATGCTGGCCTGTATGAGGGCTCACTCCGAAATGCTTAAGTCGGAACCATGAGAAGCGTCCCAACCTTTATGCTGACACCCGCAGGTCCGTTGGATCCGAACCTGGCGCCTCTGGTGCTGGGTCATGCAGGTTTGAGGGGGCCAGGACGCGCCAGTCGGCCCGGATACGCCGTCCCTCAGCGATCCGCACCGTGAAGCCTCGCTCGTCGAAGAACTCCAGAAGCGGCATGGTCATGTTGCGACCGATGCCGGTGGTCTCGCGGAATCGCCCGACCGTCAGCAGGCCCTCGGGATGCTCGCTTGCCACCGCGTCCGCGATCCGTGCCAGTTCGGCGACCGCCTCCGGCAACGCGTAGTAGCTCTTCGAGATGCGCTGAAGCCAGCCGAGGCGGCCGACCTTGTCGAGGAGGTGTCGGAGATCGTTCGGCTCGCGGCCTAGGCGGTCGGCGAGGACGGTGAGGCGGGGCTGGTCCAAGCCCGCCTCCTTCAGCAAAGCGCGAACGGCATTGTAGACAACAGCGTCGGCCGGACGAAGGCGCGCCGTGTGGCCGGGCAGGTGCAGGACCGAACCGCGGCGCAAGACCTGTTCCTCCCGGACGAGGCCATCGAGGGCTACCGCGACGGCCGAACGGTCCCCAGCCTCTACCGTCGCCGCAATCTCATCGCGCGTAAGCCCGGGGTTGTCAGGCTGCGCCATGTGCGTCTGGGCGAGTTCGGACACCACGCCCGCGGCCAGCGCCTCGATCCGTGAACCCTGGAACGCGAGCTGCCGGCCATCCTCCGCAACGACCGCCCCCGCATCCGCAACGAGTGCATCAAGAGTTGCGGCGGGCAGGTTGCGAAGGCGGCCGAGGCGGGCGAGGTCGACTCCAGGGCGGGATGAGGCGAGGAGACCTCGAAGGGCGCGACCGTCGTCCGGGGTGTCGAGTGCGTTGACGACCGCCCGGCGTTCCGGCGTCCAAGGGCCCTGGCGCGGTCCGTCCACGTCTATCACTCGACCACCCCCGAGCGTGCGCACAGCCGAGACGTCGCGCAGAACGAAGCGGTCCCCGGCAAGGGCGCCGATCTCGCGGTCGAGCGTGATTACCGCCTGGGCGGACGCGCCGGGTTCGACCGATCCGGCTCCAGGGAGCAGCAATCGTCCCGTCACTGCGGCCGCGCCAAGATGAAGATGCACCGGGGTACGGTGGCGCAGGGGCCGACCCTCGTGCGGCAGCACGCGCACGGATACGTCGAGGCGGGTCGCCGGCCCGTGCAGGTCCGGCGCCAAGATCCACGTGCCCCGACCTACGTCGGCGAGGGACAGGCGCGGACCGGTCAAATTCAGGGCGCAGCGCTCCCCGGCGCACGCGGTCTCGGCCACTGCGTCGTGAACGCGTAACCCGCGCACCCGGACCTCGCGCGCGCCTGGCGACACGAGGAGCCGGTCGCCCACGCGTACCGTGCCCGCGTGCACTGCCCCGGTCACGACCACACCGGCACCGGACACGGTGAAGCGCCGGTCGACGGCAAGCCGGAAGCCGCGATCCGCACCTGCCGTGGCGTGGGAGCCCGCCGCGGCCTCCAACAAGCGGGCGAGGTCATCGATGCCCGATCCCGTCAGCGTGGAGCACGCGACGACCGGCGCCGCCGCCAGCCCGGTTTCGGCGAGAAGGGCATGGATCTCCGCGGTCACCGCCGCGACGCGGTCCGGATCGGCGCGGTCGGCCTTCGTCACCGCGACGACGCCGCGGTCGACGCCGAGAAGGTCGAGGATGGCGGCGTGTTCGCGGGTCTGGGGCATCACCCCGTCGTCGGCGGCGACAACCAGCAGCGCGCAGGCTACGCCGGTGGCTCCTGCCACCATGGTACGCACCAACCGTTCGTGGCCGGGAACGTCGACGAAGCCGAGCGGGATACGGAGGCGACCGCCTTTCGGCGCGTAAGCGAAGCCCAGGTCGAGGGTGATCCCTCGGGCCTTCTCCTCCGGCAGCCGGTCGGCGTCGATGCCGGTGAGGGCTTTCACCAGCGCGGTCTTGCCGTGGTCGATATGGCCGGCGGTGGCGACGATCATATGGCCTTCATGCCCGCGAGAGGTGGCGGCGCGGGAAACCCCGCGCCGCCTTCCGCCTCAACCCTTGATCCGGGTCTCGGCGAGTTCGGACATGCAGGTGTCGTAGGGGGTGAACTCCACCCGGTTCGACACCGCGAACAGCGTGTAGGGCGCGTACAGGAACAGGGCTTTGGCCTCGTCCTGCATGTAGCGCTCCACCTCGCGAACCACCCCCTCCGTTTTGGTCTCCGGCGTATGCAGGAGCTTCTCGTAGAGGGCGTCGAACTTCGGATCCTCCGGACCCTGGCGCAGGGTCGCGTCACGTCCGAAGAACTCCCGGTGCACGCACGCCACCGGATATTGCGGCGTCCAGTCGAAGTACCATTCGAGCTTGACGTCGAACTCCGCCGGCGTTTCGTCCTTGGCGCTGACGAAGCGGTAGCCCAGGCCGACCTTAGCAAGGCACTGGCCGATGGCGTCCACTACGCCCTTCCAGGCGGGTGAGGCGACGAAGACCAGTTCCCTTCCCCCGAGCCCCAGGCCGTCGAGCGTGCGTCTGGCACCCTCGGG
Organism: Methylobacterium sp. WL120; assembly: GCF_008039465.1. NCBI lineage: Bacteria > Pseudomonadati > Pseudomonadota > Alphaproteobacteria > Hyphomicrobiales > Methylobacteriaceae > Methylobacterium > Methylobacterium sp. WL120. Next base: position 5,652 of record NZ_VRUT01000022.1, read on the forward strand.
GTCGTGCGGCATCGGCTTCAAGTCCGGATCTGCGCCGTAGCGGCCGGGCTGTATGAAGGCTGGGATCACCGTGCCGTAGCCATGCGCTCCGTGCTCCAGCACGAAGGCTTGGTCGATGGCGAGGTTGATCGCCCGGCGGGCCTTCGGGTTGCGCCAAGGCGAGTCCGGACGGTTCTCGTTGAAGACGCCCGTGAGGATCGCCTTCGCCTTCTTCGTCTGGATTCTCCCGTGCGCACTGTCCGGGAAGGACTTCGCCTCGTCCGGCGTCAGGTCGAACACGACGTCGACCTGGCCGTCACCGACCGCGACCGACTTGATGCCCTCGTCCTTGCCGATGACGTTGTCGTAGACGATCCGGACCGTCGGCCTGCGAGCCGGGTTCCAGTACGTCGGGTTGGGCTCCATGACCACGCGGTCGGAGCGGCTATCGATGAGCGAGACGCCCTCGGTGAGCACAAACGGGCCAGTCCCCCACGGACCAGGCGCGTCGATCACTCACCAATGGCCTTCTGCCGACCCCGTCTTTGGGTCAACGAAGCCCCACTCGTTCCAGAACCGCGTCGAGGGCAGGTGCATGCCGCGCAGCTTCATCAGCGCCGCTGAGTCGCCTCCGGGGAAGCGCATTCGCACGGTGCGGTCGTCGACCGTCTCGCAAGTCACGTCCCGGGCGAAGTTAAGGAAAGCGCCAGGCGGGTGCGGGTTGGTCCATTCCTGGACCTTGTCGAACCCGAGCTTGAACATCGCAGCGTTGAAGGGTTCGCCGTCCTGGTAGACCGCGTCCCGCATCTTGAGTTCGAGGGTTTCGCCATCGAGCCAGCGCCAGCTCTCGGCGAGGCTCGGCTGGCCGATGCCGTCGTGGTCGACGCGGTTGGCTTCCTCCATCGTGTTCCAGGTGATGGAAAGCCAATTCACCGGGGACGGGTCGACCACCGTCACCGTGTTGTGGGGTCCCCAGGGCTGGCCGCCCCCCGGATCCCCGGTCGCTTGCGCGTCCATGTATCCTCCTCGTATTCGACCCGCATGGCGTGCGGGCATCGTCCGGCTCATCGCGAGCCGACAGGATGGAAGGCGCCTGCAGTTGCGCATGGCCCTCGATTTATTCGCCTGGGCCGCCGGCCAAGCCGCCGTTGAACCCTTGCGTATCAGTTCGTTGCCGCGGGAAGCTTCGTCCGCACGTCTGCGTGCGGGGCATCCTCAGCCCGGCTCGTCGCCCTGGGCCATGCCCGCTGCGGCGACGCGGTCGGCGAGATCCTTCAACTCCTGGCGTAGGTCGGCGAGTTCGCGGTCGCCGAGGCCGGTGCGACAGACTACGGCCTGCTGCGCCGTCGCGACTTGGTCCTCAAGCAACCGGCCCATCTCCGTCAGGGCGACGAGGACGATGCGCCGGTCCACCGCGCGGGTCCGGGTGACGAAGCCCGCCGCCTCCAGCCGGTCGACTAGGGGCGTGATTGCGCTGGACGTGAGTTGCAGCCGGGCAGCCAGGTCGTGCACCGCCGTCACGCCGTCCTGCCAGAGCGCCAGCATGACAAGGTACTGCGGGTAGGTCAGCCCTAGCTCGCCCAGCAACGGCCGGTAGGCGCGCACGACCGAGTTCGTCGCTGCGTAGAGGGCGAAGCAAAGCTGGTCGTCCAGCCGCAGGCCAGTTTGCTTCGTCGACGTCGGCACTGATCGCTGCTCCGTTCAGACTTCAATCATTCACGCGTGAACGATGTTGTCAACGGGCCGTATCCTGCGCAAGGGGGAAAGGCGGCTAACCGAGGCAGCGGCGAACGAGCCCGAGCGTCACGCACCGGTGACTTCGATGATCATCGCCTCGCGCCGCGCCCGGCCGTACTCGTCCAGGACCTCGACGTCCGCGCGGTGCGTCCCCGGCCCCAGGTCCGAAGGCAGCCGGGCGACCCAAACGTGCGAGGATGGGATCGCCGATACCCAGGGCTTCTTGGTGTCCGCGTTGCGCGCGTAGACCTGCGTTACGAACGGATCGGGCTGACGCGTCTTCACCATCGAGATCGCCGCACGTCCAGTGCCGAGCCGCAGGGTAACCCGCGTCCGGGGCCCGCCATCGAACACGTTGACCACGAGGTCGGTCGATCCGACGGCCTCGACCGGGATCGGAGAGCCGAGCAGGCGCTCGACCGTATAGGTTCGGGCGAGCTCCGGAGTGCGGGCATTGTACTGGCTGTCGAGGGTGATCCGCATTGCCCGGTCCGGTTCGGAGGCGACGACGAAACGCGTGGTGTAGCGGGCGGCATCGATGGAAAGGACGTGGTAGCCGTTGGGCGTGCCATCCCGGCTATCGGCGCAGGCGATGCCCCGACGGTCGTAGGGGCCGCTCCACCACGATCCCGACACGGCCGTCAGGACGTGGTGGTGATGCGTGCCGTCGCCACCGAGGTAATGATGCTCGGTCGTGTGGGTGTGGCCGGCCACGCTGAGGCTCGGCCGTCCGGCCAGCAGGGCGAGGAGGGCGTCGCGGTCGACGGTGGTGTTGGCCGGGTCCGCCGGGGCCCAATCCGTGATGAGCGGGATGTGCATGCCGACGACGACGAGGCGGTCCTTCGGCCAGTCGCGCAGGATGTTCTCGACGAAGGTGAGCTGACGGTCGCCGAAGCGGCCCTCGTAACGGCCGCCGCGGGCACCGGGGGCAGCCGTGCCGATACCGAGGTAACGCACGTTGTCGAGCATCAGGAACAGCGCCTGGCCGTGCTCGAAGGCATAGTACGGCGCGCCGTAGACCCGCTTGAACGTCTCGCGGCTGAGATCCGCGTCGGGCGCCTCGAAGTTCAGGTCGTGGTTGCCGCCGACGTGCCACCACGGGATGCCGGCCCGGCCGATCATGCGATTGTAGCGCGGGTAGAGCGAGAGATCGTCCGAGACGATGTCGCCCATCGTCATGCCGAAGGCAGCGGACGTGCCGAGGACGCTGGTCAAGGCGGTATCGCGCACGAAGGCGAGTTCGTCCTCGCTCGCGGGTTGCGGGTCCGTAAACAAAAGGACGTCGAACGCTGAGGGCTCGTCGACACGCCGTAACGGGAAGTCGAGCGACTCCGGGAGCGCTCCCGTCGGAGCGAGGCCAGGGTAGCGAAAGCCGAGTTCGGTAGGAGTGCCATCGGGCCGATGGATGTAGGAGACGCGCGGAAGGTTGTTCGCGTCGAGTGGAACGCGGTACCCGGATGGCTTGACGACGAACACTGCGTCGCCGTCCGAGACGGCGAGGCTGTAGCGCCCACTTTCGTCCGTGCGCACGACGTCCCGTCCGTTCGAGACGGCGACACCCGGCAGCCCCGGGTCGCCAATCTGCCTGCGTCCCGCCCCGGAGCGGTCCTCGAATACGAAGCCGCTGGCAGTCACGGAGCCTTCCGGCCGGTCGGGCGCCGTGCCCCGTGCGAACGCCGGTGCGGCGAGCGTCGCGGCTATGGCCCCGAGACCGGACACGGCCGCACGTCGGGTCAAGGGGGACGCCATGTCGTCGATACCATCGTTCATGCCGTGCTCCATCCTTGCGGTGGCATGGATACGGCGGCTGACGACCGTGTGACAGGATGCGGCCGACATCCGTCGCCAGCGGGACCTCGGGGCCGATGGCGCACGGGCGGGTTTAGGGATAGGCCCGGCCGCGCCGAAGGTCCGGGGCATCGGCTTCCCGGGGCAGGCCGGCGGGGTGAGATGCGTTTCGAGATCGAGCGGAAGTTCCTGGTCGCCCATGAGGGCTGGCGCGCGGACGTCGTCGGCCAGCGACTTCTGAGGGACGGCCTGGTCGGGCACTTCGCCGGTGGGAAGGTCCGGGTGCGGATCGCCGAGGGACGCGGCTGGCTGACCGTCAAGGGCGAGCGCAAGGGCCTCGCCCGGGCGGAATTCGAATACGAGATCCCGGGGGCCGATGCCGAAGCCATGCTGACCGAGGTCTGCGAGCCGTGCCTCATCGAGAAGACGCGCCACTGCGTCCTCCATGCCGGAGTGAACTGGGAGGTGGACGTCTATGGCGGCGCCCTCTCGGGCATGGTGCTGGCGGAGATCGAGTTGCGGGACGAGGGGCAGGCTGTGGAACGACCCGACTGGCTCGGGACCGAGGTAACGCACGATCCTCGCTTCCGTCAGTCCACGATGCTGCGACTGTCCCGGGAGGCGGGACGCAACATCACCCTCGCCGAGGTCCTTGCGGCACGGTTCTGAAGGGTCCCGGAGGCGGCACGGTCCGCGCTGCTCCACATATCCATCTAAGGATTGCCGCCACCTCCCATTCGCCCGGGTCGCGATATTCAATGGCCGTGGCGTTCGCCGGCCGCGGGAGATGTGCCCAAGCTGACCTGACCGGTATTTTGGACCGAGCCGATTGAGAGGCTACTGCATGACGGCGGCCATGGGTAGCCGGAAGGCCAGATCCGGGAAGGTGACAGGCGCGGGCGGTCGGTAGCCCAACGACGAATGCGGCCGAACGCGGTTGTACGTGTTTTGCCAGATACCGATCACGGTCTGCGCTTCTTTAAGCGAGTAGAAAATCTCCTGCTTCAGGCACTCGTCTTTGAGCTTCCCGTTAAAGCTCTCGCAGTAGCCGTTCTCCCATGGCGAGCCCGGGGCAATATACTGGATCTGAGAACCAGTTTTGGCGACCCACTTGCGTAGTGCCTTCGAGATCATCTCCGGTCCGTTGTCGCAGCGAATATTCTCCGGGATGCCGTGTAGACACATCGCGTCGGCTAACGCCTCGATCACACCCAGGCTGTTGATGCGCCGTGCGACCTTCAGCGCCAGACAAATCCGGCTGTGTTCGTCGATCAACGTCAAGATTCGCAAGCTGCGCCCGTCATGGGTCTGGCCCTGGACGAAGTCGAAGCTCCAGACGTGATTGCGGTGAAGCGGCCGCAGCCGCACGCATGATCCATTGTTCAACCATAGACGACTGCGTGGTCGATGCTTCTGTGGAATTTTCAGCCCCTCGCGACGCCAGATGCGCTGGACCCGGTCCTTCCCCACCTGCCACCCAGCCGCCTGAAGCAGCGCGGTAATGCGGCGATAGCCGTAGCGTCCATACTCGGACGCGAGGGCAACGATGGCGCGGGTCAGCACATCCTCGTCGGCCGGCACCGTAGGCACGTAGCGTTGCGTGCCCCGGTGCTGGCCAACGATCCGGCAGGCATGGCGTTCTGAGAGACCATACTTCTCTCGAATGCCGTCGACCGCCTGCCGGCGTCGCTCCGGGGCTACAAGTTTCCCGAGGCGACGTCTGCAAGCACTTGCTTCTCCAAAGACAAATCAGCCACGAGCCGGCGCAATCGCGCGTTCTCGCGCTCCAAATCCTTCATCCGACGCGCTTGGTCGATCTGCAGGCCGCCGTATTCCTTGCGCCAGCGATAATAGCTCTGCTCCGAAATCTCCGCCTCCTTGCAGGACAGCGCCAAGCTCTTACCCTGTGCCGTCTGAACCTTGATCTGGCGCAGCTTCAGAACCACCTGCTCCGCACCCGTCTTTTGTCCTCGCCTCATGTCCAGCTCCTACAGTCCTGGCTGATCCTCTCAATCAGCCCGGTCCAAAGCCAGCCAGTCAGGTCAGACGGGCAGACCTACCATCCAGGTCAGGCGAATAACTTCTACATCTTCCCGGCCATCGGCCTCGCGGTCTACGCGACGAAGCCGAAGCGCATCACGGACGCGATGTTCATCGCCGCGGCGAGGGCCAGCGCCGATCAGGTCGGTCCGGACCTCAGGGGCAAGGGCATGCTGTTCCCGAGCCAGGCCAATATCCTGGAGACCGAGATCACGACGGCTGCGCGGGTCGCTGAGCACATCTTCGACCACGGCGAGGCCGGGGTGGAACGGCCGGACGACATCCGCGCATGGCTGGAAGCCCTGACCTACGCACCGGCCTACCCGGCCCCGTCGCGATGAGCGCGCCGTATACGGGGCGGGATCGCACCGGTCCCGTGACCGCTTCCTCAGGCCAAACGGGAGGTCAAGCGTGAAGATCGAAACAGTGCAAACCGGCGAGCATGCCGGATGCCCGACCATTCGCGAGCTTCCCATCGGGATCGACGCTACGGGCGAGCGCCACGAGACGGATTCGATGGGCGGCGTCGATGTCCCGGCGGACCGCTACTGGGGCGCCCAAACCCAGCAGTCGCTGCAACATTTCGCCATCGGCGACGACCGCATGCCCAAGAGGGTCTACCACGCCTACGGAACGGTGAAGAAGGCGGCGGCCTTGGTCAACGCGGCCGCCGGACGCCTGGCGTCGTGGAAGGCGGAGGCCATCGTACGGGCCGCCGACGAGACGGCATCCGGGGCGCTGGACGGTCATTACCCGCTCTACGTCTGGCAGACGGGGTCCGGGACGCAGTCCAACATGAACGTCAACGAGGTGCTCTCGAATCGTGCCATCCAGCTTCTCGGAGGCCGCCTCGGCTCGAAGGCTCCGGTGCATCCCAACGACGACGTCAACATGGGGCAGTCGTCGAACGACACCTTCCCGACCGCGATGCACATCGCGACGGTCCTGGAGCTCGACGAAGTCCTGCTGCCGGCGGCGGACCGGCTCGCCGCGGCCATCGAGGCCAAGGCGAGCGGCTGGATGGACGTGGTCAAGACCGGCCGGACCCACCTTCAGGACGCCACGCCCCTGACCGTCGGCCAGGAATGGTCGGGCTACGCCCATCAGATCCGTCGGGCTATCGACGGCGTGGTGGCGTCCCGCGCCGGCCTCTACGAGCTCGCGGCGGGCGGGACCGCGGTCTGGACGGGCCTCAACGCACCAACCGGGTTCGGCCGCGACATCGCCGCCAAGATCGCCGAACTCACGGGCAAGCCCTTCGTGACCGCGCCCAACAAGTTCGCCGCGCAGGGCGGGCTGGATGCGATGGTGGCGGCCATGACGAGCGTGCGTGGCCTCGCGGTCGTCCTGATGAAGGTCGCCAACGACATGCGCTGGCTTGCCTCCGGACCGCGCTGCGGCCTCGGGGAGCTGATCCTACCGGCCAACGAGCCCGGTTCGTCGATCATGCCGGGGAAGGTCAATCCAACTCAGTGCGAGGCCATGGTGATGGTCTGCATCCAGGTGGTCGGCGAGGACAACGCGGTGGCCTTTGCCGGCAGCCAGGGCAACTTCGAGCTGAACGCGATGCGGCCGATCATCATCAACAACACGCTTCACTCGATACGGGTTCTTGGCGACGCCTGCGAGAAGTTCAGGACCTACTCGGTCGAGGGAACCACACTCGACCGGAAGCGCATCGACGCCATGGTCGAACGTTCGTTGATGCTGGTGACCGCCCTGGCGCCGGTCGTTGGCTACGACCGAGCCTCGAAGATCGCACATAGGGCCAACGACGAGGGCACCACCTTGCGTCAGGCCGCGATCAAGGAAGGGGTCGCCGAGGGCGAATTCGACCGGATCGTGGTTCCCCGAGCCATGACCGGTTCCGGTTTAAGCGGCAGCTGAGGCTTCGAACCTGTACATCCGGATCATACCCCACGGCACTACCTCGGCCCTGGTCGCCGGCCTACGGATGCTCAGAGACAATGCGATGTGAACCGATTTCAGCGGAAGGCTCCGAATGTTGGCCGCGCAGATCGACCGCCGCGTCTTTTTCCAAGGACGTACGTACGTCCCGCGTTTAACATCCGGTCGAAGTCTTCACCCTACTCGCATGTGCCGAACCACCCCGAGCAATCATTGCTAAGGAGGGATCATGTCAGACTCGACAAAGACCGGACGTTTCGACCTAAGGGCTATCGCGGCCGCGCTCCCCGAGACGGCGCAGACGCTTCTCGTCGACACCTATCTGACTGACCACGAGGCGGCGAGCGCTCGGGTTTTCCGCGTCTATCGCCCCACGCCGCCGCATTACCATGCGACCTGCGACGAATACCTTTACGTGCTGTCGGGGCGCGGCACGTTTTGGATGCGGGATGCCGCAACGGAGGCAGAGTTCGGGCCGGGAGAACTCCTGTTCTTCGAACGCGGTACCGTTCACGCCCTGCCGACGATCATCAAGGAACCTGTGGTTTTCCTCTCGGTCGATACGCCGCGTCGCGCACCGTCCGATATCGTCTTCGTCGATCCGGCCGACGGGTCGCCCGAGACCTTCATGGCCCGCAACGCTCCGACGTTATGAGCGCCCTTTCATATCCGGTGAGCGGCTTCAGGCGCGCGATCCGATAAACAGTATGCGGCCCATATCGAACGTCCGCAGATATCGGCGGTCATGTCTTCGGTGGATCGTGAGCGGTCTCAGAGGCTATGTCTGCTTGATAAATCTGCTGCCCGGAAGCGGACTGGCAGAATTCCGCCCATTCCGGTCGTAGAGCGGACGGACAGCTCCCGACCCACTACGGCCATTCAGGAACGCTCAGTCGATGCCCCGAAGCAGACATAGGCTTCATGGTGGGTGATCAGGCAGCCAAACTCGCAAATACGAGGGACTGGTGGACCGAGACACCCGCCGTGACCCCGTCCGCCACGGCCCAACTCACGCTGTGGGGCGCCCGTGCGACGTCGCCGGCCGCATACACCCCCGCCACCGTCGTCAGCCTGGAGGCATCCGTGCGGATGACCGGACCGAACGGCCCTTCGTCCAGCGCGCAGCCGAGCCGTTCCGCCAGCGAGCCGTTCATGCGCGTCCGTGGGACGAGGTACAGAGCGTCGAGAGGTGCCGTGCGGCCGTCTTCGAGCATCAAGCCGGACAGCGACCCGCCCTCGCCGACGAGGGCCGCAACGGCGGCAGGCTCGATCCCGACGCCACGGCTCGCGAGCCGGGCGCATGTCGCATCGTCGGGCATGTCCCCGCCGTTGAGGTAGAGCGTCGTCGGCCCCCACTCGGCTATCAGCAACGCCTGATGCGCGGACATGGGTGACACGGCCAGCACGCCGAGCTTCCCGTCGGCGAACTCGTAGCCGTGGCAGTAGGGGCAGTGGAGGACGCTCCTGCCCCATCGCTCCGCCAGGCCCGGGATCTCCGGAAGCACGTCCGTTATGCCGTAGGCGAGGACGAGGCGGGCCGCGTTCATGGTCGCCCCGCTCGCGAGGGTGATGGTAAAGTCCCGGCCCGCGCGGACATCGACCGCCTGCCCCTCCACGATGGTCGCCTGAGGGTAGGCAGCGAGCTGGGCGCGGGCCTGCGCGAGCATCGTCCGCGGGTCGCTGCCGTCCTGGCCGAGGAACCCGTGGGAGGCCGCGGCGAACCGGTTGCGCGGGCTGCCCGCGTCGATCACGCAGACCGAGCGTCGCCCGCGGGCGATGTAGGTTGCCGCCGCCAAGCCGGCGAAGCTGCCTCCCACGACGATCACGTCAAACGGCATGGGCTTGCTCCAGGGTCAAAGTGCCACCGCGCGCGGCGAGGCGGGCGTGGAAGTCAGCGCTGAGCGCGGCGAGCGTGACGCCGCCGAAGCGTTCCAGCAGCACCCGCTCGGCCTCTCGAAAGCCGTCGTCCAAGGCTGCGTTCACGGCCTGCTCGACGAGGCAGCCGGGCGCCTCGGTGCGGTTGCCGATGGCGAACAGGTCGGGCGAACCGAGCGCGACGTGGATGTCGAGAAGGGTGATCTCGGTCAAGTCGCGCGCGATGGTCCAGCCGCCGCCGTGCCCGCGCCCGGACCTGACGAACCCCGCCTCGCGCAGCCCAGCCATGGTCCGGCGCACCACCGCCGGATTGGTCTGCATGGCGGCGGCGAGGGCTTCGGAGGTGAGCGGTCCGGGCTCCTCCGCCATGTGCAGCAGCACGTGCAGGATGCCGGAAAGGCGACTGTCGCATCTCATGTAGCAACTGATGCTACGAAATAACACGGAGGTCAACTCGCTGGTATGCTCGTCACGGACAGAGACGCGACGGGGGTTGGTGCGGCCGTTCGCGGCCCGGAAGGGCAAGGCGCACCGGGAGGGGTCGTGAGGAAAGGCAGAGCGGGCCCGTCCGAGGCGACGGACGGGCGGAACGCCTCGATACGTTCGGCGCTTCCGGGGCGTTCAAACGTCGCCGCCGACCGCGCTATTATCGCGACGAGGCTGCGTGGATGCCGTCGTCGGACCGGGCATCGACTAGGCCGCGGATCCGCTCCCTGACGGACGGCGTGGTGGGGTTGTAGACGATCAGGCCGAGGTCGGGGCGACCGTCGACGGCGAACGAAGAATACTCAAGCTCGATGGCGCCGAGGATCGGGTGCTTCAGTCGCTTCGTCCCCTCGCCGTGATGGTGCACCTCGTTCTCCCGCCACAGCACTGCGAAGTCCTCGCTCGTCCGGCACAGTTCCTCGACCAGTTCGCCGACCTCGGACGCCGCACCGGCGCGGGCCGCATCCGCGCGGAATGCCGCGACCACGTAGCGTGCCACGCTGTCCCAGTCGTGTTGGATCGCGCGAACCTGTTTTGAGCCGAACATGCGGCGGAGGATGTTGCGCTCGCCCGGCGGGACCGTGTCCCAGTCGGTCAGCACGACGGCCGACGCACGATTCCAGGCGACGACGTCCCAAGTCGCGGTCTTGATCAGCGCAGGGCTGGTCTCCAGCGTTTCGAGCAGTCGCTGCAGCCGGGGTGTGATCCCCTTGGCGACCGCGTAGCGGACCTCTGGCGGGCGTCCGAGGCCGAGCATGAACAGGTGCTCGCGCTCGGCGTCGGTCAGCATCAGCCCGGCGGCGATGCGGTTCAGCACGTCCGCGGAGGGCGCACCGCCGCGGCCCTGTTCCAGCCACGTGTACCACGTCGCGCTAATATTCGAGCGCTGGGCGACCTCCTCCCGCCGGAGGCCGGGCGTCCGCCTCCGCCCGGAAAACCCGAACGAGGACGGGTCGAGCTTCGCTCGCCGGTCCCGCAGGTAGGCGCCGAGGGGGTTCTCCGAGCCGGCCGGCATGGCGATCCTGTGAGAGATTATACCCTGATATGGTCACGTATTTTATGGTGACGCGAGCCGCGGGAAAGTGGGCCTTCCACACAACGCGGACAGTCATCCATGCGTGTATTCCTTACTGGCGCCACCGGCTTCATCGGCTCCGCGCTCATCCCCGAACTCCTCGACGCCGGGCATCAGGTCATCGGGCTGACCCGGTCCGAGGCCGGCGCGGCGGCGCTCCGCACGGCGGGGGTCGAGCCGCACCGGGGCGACCTTACGGACCTGAGCGGCCTGCGCGACGGAGCCGCCCGGGCCGACGGCGTGATCCATGCCGCGTTCGATCACGACGACTTCTCGGACTTCGTCGCCAACTGCGAGAAGGACCGGCGGGCCATCGAGGCCCTGGGCTCCGCGCTCAAGGGCTCGGACCGGCCCCTGCTGATCACGTCCGGCGTGGCGATGGGCTGCCCGGCACCCGGCCAGCCGGCCACCGAGGACGTCTTCGACCGGGACCACCCGAACCCCCGCGTCGCCTCCGAGCGGGCGGGTGCGGCCTTGCTGGATGCGGGCGTCAACGTGTCGGTCATGCGGCTCCCGCAGGTGCACGACACCGTCAAGCAAGGCCTGGTGACCTACCTCGTGGCCCATGCCAGGGCCAAGGGCGTCTCCGTCTATATCGGCGACGGCGCGAACCGCTGGGCCGCGGGACCGAGGCGCGACGTCGCCCGCCTCTACGTGATGGCGCTGGAGCGTGCCGAGGCGGGAGCCCGGTACCATGCCGTCTCCGAGGAAGGCGTTTCGCTCCGGGCCATCGCGGAGGCCGTCGGCAGGGGCCTGGGGGTCCCGGCGGTCTCCGTCGTACCCGAGGCGGCCGCCGAGCATTTCGGGTGGCTGGCTGGGTTTGCCGGGGCCGACATGACGGCGTCGAGCGCACTGACGCGGTCACGGCTCGGCTGGCAGCCGAACGGCGGGGGCCTGATCGCCGACCTCGACGCGATGGACTACGCCCGCGGTGCGGCGTGAGGGGCCGGCGTCCGCATGCGCCTGGCGGTTGGGGCGACGTCAGAGGGTGTCTTGCGCGGGATGGATCGCATCCGTGTCCGGACTCCCGGCCATGAATGCGACCAGGGCCGAGGCCACCTCGTCCGGTCGGTCCTCCGGCTGGAGGTGGCCGCCCGTGGTCGTGACGTCGGTGACGTCGTCGGCCCAGGCGGCCCAGGCATCCCGCGGGCGCCCCCCGCTTCCGTCGGCGCATGGCCAGAGCACCAGGACGGGGCAGTCGAGCTTGCGCCCCGCCGCATGATCGGCGTCGTCGTGGGCCGCATCCTCGTCCAGGGCGGACCGGTAGTCCTCGCACATCGCATGTCGGACCGCCGGGTCGCGGAACGCCGCCCGGTAGGCTTCCCGGGCGGGGGGCTCGATCACGGCGTCCCCGTCCGCACCCATCACGGAGAAGGCATGATCGAGGAAGGCGTCGGGGGCGGCGGCCAGCATCCGCTCGGGCAGATCCGCGCCCTGCGCCAGCATGAACCAGTGGAAGCTCCTCCGTGCGAACCGGTGGTCGACCGCGGCCAGCGCGTCGCGAGTCGGCACGACCGCGAGCGAGGCGAAGCGCGTCACGACACCGGGATGATCGAGCACCAAGCGGTATCCGGCCCGCGCCCCGCGGTCGTGCCCGGCCAGGGCGAAGCGGTAGTGGCCCAGCGTCCGCATCAGGTCGAGCAGCGCCGCCGCGATCCGTCGCTTGGTCCAGCGCGGAGAGGTCGCGCGTTGCAGGCTCGCGCCATACCCGGGCAGGTCCGGGACGACCACCGTGTGACGGCGCGCCAGCACCGGCGCCACCTTGCGCCAGGCGACGTGCGTCTGCGGGTAGCCGTGCAGCAGGAGGAGCGGCGGTCCCGAACCGCCGAGCACGCCTCCGAAGCGGACGCCCCCCGCCTCCACGTCCAGTTCCCGGAAACCTGGGAAGAATGCCGGGCTTGGTGATGGGGGGATGGCGTCGGGCTCACGCGGCCTGGTCATGCGTCAGCTCCTGTTTACCTCGGCCACGAAGGCCGCCAGTTCGCGCGAGAACCGTACGGGCTCCTCGTGGAACGGGCTGTGCCCGCTCTCGGCGTAGACGGACAGGCGGCTCTGCGGCTTGAGCGAGCGGACATGCTCGGCCATCGCCTGGCGCACGAGCCTGTCGTGGGCGCCATGCGTTAGAAGGATCGGACCACCGTAGGCCGCAAAGGCCGGCCCGAGGTCCGTGGTCGAGGTCCGTACGAAGCCCTCGTTCGCGGCGCGTGCCGTCATGCCGTTGACCACGAGCATTCGCTGGAGCTCGATGCCGGTCGGTGGCCGGTAGAAACAGGCGGCGAGGAAATCGGCCGTCGCGGCGACGCGCGTCGGGAGGTCGTGTGAGGTCGCGCTTCCCGTGAAGTCGCCTGCGAGCGGGGTGAGCAGGTCGGGCGCTAGCTTGGTCACGGCATCGACGAGGTTGACCCCGGCGATGTGCGAACCGCCGTACTTGCGCAGATACGCTCCCGCCACGTAGCCGCCGAGCGACCAGCCGACGAGGACGGGTCGGCGCAACTTGGCCGCATCTATCACGGTCGCGACGTCGTCCGCCCAGCGGTCGGCGTCGGAGTAGGCCTCCAGGGCGGTCGGCTTGTCGGAATCGCCGTGGCCACGCAGGTCGAAGCGGACCAGGCGAAGGCCCGAGAGTGCCGGGTCGTCGAACTGCTTGTCCCAACTGAGCCGGCTTTGGCGCAGCCCGTGGATGAACAGGATCTCCGGCGCACCGTGATCACCCTTGGCTTCGCCTGCTAGCACGGTGCCGTCCGACGAGCGGGCCGAGAAGGTCTCGCTTGCATCAGCGGAAGCGGTGGACGCACCCGCGCCGGTCGACGGAGACGGCCCGGCAACTGCAAACCTCGGCGGCATCATTCCTACGCCGACGGCGGCTGCGGTCACGAGGTGGCGTCGCGTGGGATCCATGGGCTCGCTCTGTTGTTTAACGATCACTAGCAAACCGCGCTTGACCCGTCCTGTCAAGCGTAGTTTAGTGTTCGTTATGGAAAGTGGCTTGAGACCGCGCGGCGGCCGGCCGTGGAGCTTCGACCGAGACGCGGCCGTCGAGACCGCGATGCGGCTGTTCTGGCGCCATGGGTACGAGGGTGTCTCGGTCGGCGACCTGACGAAGGCAATCGGCGTGGCGCCCCCGAGCCTGTACGCCGCCTTCGGCAGCAAGGCGGGCCTCTATCTGCAGGCGTTGGCACGCTACGAAGAAGAGCACGGCGGTCTCGACCTCGCGGCCATCGGGTCCGCTTCGTCGTTGCCGGACGCCGTGAGGACGCTGCTCGAAGGGGCCGTGGCCGCCGTCACGCGGAGGGAGGACGCGCGCGGCTGCATGATCTCAAGCGGGCTGGTCGCCTGTCATCCGGACCATGCCGAATTGGCGCGCGATGCGGCTGCGCGGCGGGAGGCGTTGCGTGGCCGCATCGCGCAGACCCTGTCCCCGTTTGCCCCGGACGATGAGGTGCGGCGGGTGGCGAGGCACGTGGCCGCGGTGATGCAGGGGATCTCGATCCAGGCGCGGGACGGCGTCGCATCGTCGGAGTTGCAGGGCATCGTCGAGGACGTCGTCGCCGGCATCGCCGCCCGCAACGCTTGAACGAGGCGGGTTCGGATGCCGGAAAAGGCGTCAAGCGTGAGTTGGCTCCGCTGCGCCCCCTTTCTCGGCCGACGGTCGGCTCACGACCATTGCCCTGGCGAGAGGCCTAGTGCCGGGCCCTTCGCGTCATCGCTCCGGCCATGGTGCGAAGGTCGGATGCCCGGGCGGCTATGGGCGCACGACGGTGTGCGGCGTGACCGTGTAGCCGAACGGGTCGCGGAACGCGAAGTAGCGGCCGAACGGTCCATCCTTGGGCGGGAACACGATTGCCGTGCCGTGCTGGGCGAGGTGGTCGTGCAGGGCGTCCGCGTCATCGCAGCCGAACCAGATGGCGATGCCCCGACCGAGGTCTTCTGTGTCCCCCAAGTCGATCACGGGCGTGCGGACGGCGAACGGGATGGGCTTGGTGTCGAAGACGACGGCGCCCGGCGGGTTATGGGCGGCCGCCTTCAGACCGACGACGTCCGTGTAGAAGGCCCGCGCAGCTTCGATGTCGGCGACCTGGATGCCGATGAAGTCCGGTCCGATGAGATGGGGCACCAAGATCTTCCCTTGGCCGACGTTGGACGATATTGTCAGTACACTGATAAATGTAAGGGCCCTGATATGTCAAGCGTGGACGCCGGGGCTGGCATGGGCGATCCGTACGGGACGGTCGGGTTCGCCCTGAAGCAGGCCCAGCACGCGCTCCGCACCTGTCTCGATGGCGAGCTGCGGGGGATCGGGTTGACCATGCCCCAATACGCGGTCCTCGCCTGCCTTCAGGCCAAGGCAGGGGCGTCGAACGCCACGCTTGCCCGCAGCGCTTTCGTGACCCCGCAGACGATGCAGGCGATCCTCGTCGCGCTTGAGCGTGCGGGCTTCGTCGAGCGGTCGGCCCACCCCGATCACGGGCGCGTTCTCAGGACCGAACTAACTGTGTCGGGGCGTGCCATCCTGGAAAGGGCTTCCGGAATCGTGGCCGATGCGGAAGAGCGTGTTCGGGCCGCCACGGCGCCCCTCGACCCCAGGGTCATCACCGCGACGCTGCTGCGGATCGCGGAAGCGTTCCGCTGAACGGTAGGCAGCGCATTCCCGCTCCGGTCGAGCGCCCGCTCCACTGCCGTCCGGCGGCACCGGCGGGCGGGCGCCTAGACACTCGGGACCCCTCCACCTGTGGTCCGCCCGGTACGAGCCATTGTTTTGCGAATTAGTTGGGCCGGGCGTTCGTCGAGCCATCCGCTGGCAGTCCCAGTCGATCCGAGACGTCCTTGACCGCCGCCCTCAGTCTCGGCGTCGAATGGTCGACGAAGGCGCGAAGGGCCCTGTTCCGCCGGGGGATCGGGTGAAAGAGTAGGTGGACCGGCAGGGGCTCCGGCTCGAACTCGCGAAGGAGCGTCGTCAGGCGACCAGCCTCGATGTGCTCGGTCACCTGATAGGCCATGACGCGGCAGATGCCGTGACCGCGGAGAGCGGCGTCGATTGCAGCACCTGCGCCGTTGAGGGCGATGCGGGGTCGTATGGTCGTCGAGAGACGACGTTCGCGGGCTGAAGACCGGTCGATGAAGTGCCACTGCTCGCGCTCGGCGCCGTCCTCCGTGCCGATGCAGCGGTGATGACCGAGGTCGCTTGGCGTCTGCGGCAGCCCAGCACGAGCGAGGTAGTGCGGCGCCGCGCAAACCAACCGCCGCATCTCGCCGAGCCTGACGGCGATCAAGCCGGAGACGGGAAGCGTCGCGAGCCTCACTGCGGCGTCGACGCCTTCCTCGACGAGGCTCACTACGCGGTTGAGCAGGAGCATGCGCAAGCCGATGTCGGGATGCTCGTCGAGGAACGACTCGACGACGGGCATCAGAATCGAACGGCCGAACAGCTCCGGGGCGGTCAGTGTGATCCTGCCGGTGATCCGGTCACCTGCCGCATCGGCACCATCCGCTTCGGCCAGTTCGGACAGGATGCCGCGATAGAGGGCCGCCTGCCGCTCGCCGCGCTCGGTCAGCCGCAGGGCACGGGTCGAGCGATGCAGCAGGCGCTCGCCCAGGCGCTCCTCCAGCATCGCCACCGCCCGGGTCACGGTCGCCGGCGAATGTCCGAGCTTCCGCCCGGCGGCTGCGAGCGAGCCCGTCTCGACGACGACGACGAACACAGCCATGGCGTCGAGACGGTCCATCGTTGCAGAACCTGAAATTATAGCTTGCTGATTGTCGAACTTATTGCGGCATCTGCAAAACGCTAGATCCCTTCCCATCGGTAACGCGGAGCGGCGGGGATCATGACGATGGAAAGACACGGCGAGACGCGACGCACCCTTCTCGGAACGCTCGCATTGGGCGCGACCGCCGTGGGGTTCGCATCATGGCCCGTTGCGGCGGCCCCGCACGCCTCTCTTCCGCACGCCCCCCTTCAACCGGAGAACAGCACTATGTCGGTCAGCTACAGCACCCAGAAGGTCGGCGATGTCGGCGTCTACTACCGCGAGGCCGGTCCACGCGATGCGCCGGTCGTCCTGCTCCTGCACGGCTTCCCCACCGCCTCGCACATGTTCCGCGACCTGATCCCGCTCCTGTCGGACCGCTACCGCGTGATCGCGCCCGATCTTCCGGGCTTCGGCAACACGACGGCGCCCGGTCGCGATGCGTTCGAGTACAGCTTTGATCGCCTCGCTGACGTGGTCGGGGGCTTCGTCGATGCCTTGGGCCTCAAACGCTACGCGCTGTACCTGTTCGACTATGGCGCTCCGGTCGGCCTCCGGCTCGCCATGCGCCATCCCGAGCGGGTCACGGCCATCGTCTCCCAGAACGGGAACGCCTACGTCGAAGGTCTCAGCTCCGAGTGGGAGCCGTGGCAGGCCTACTGGCGCGATCCGAGCCCGGCTAAGCGCGAGGCGTGCCGGGCCGCGCTCACCGACGAGGCCCTCCATGCCCAATACGAGCACGGCGCGCCGGCCGACCGCGTATCACCCGACGGGCTGACGCTGGACATGCATTACATGCATCGTCCGGCAGCGAAGGATATCCAACTCGACCTGATCCTCAGCTACCGCACGAACGTCGCTCTTTACCCGCAATTCCAGGCCTACTTCCGCGAGCACCTCCCGCCGCTGCTCGCGGTCTGGGGTCGGAACGATGCCTACTTCATCCCGCCCGGCGCGGAGGCCTACAAGCGCGATCTACCCGACGCCGAGATCCATTTCCTCGACACGGGACACTTCGCCCTGGAGACGCACGCCCCCGAGGTCGCCCGGTTGATGCGCGACTTCCTGGGACGGAAAATGGCACGTGGCTGACAGCTTTCTATCGCTCGCCAAGGGGGGCCGCTTCGTTGTTTTCTCTTCCGGAAGCGGACCGCCTACAAATTACTCTTCTTAGACATTCAAAGGCGTAGGGCTGCGGGGTTGGGCCCGCTGCTCGCGGGCGTAGTGGATTGGCGGTCTGCCGACATGACGAGCGAAGGCGGTGCTGAAGGTGCTGGCAGACCCGTAACCCACGCGCTCGGCCACCTCCGCCACGCCGGCTCCCTCGCGACCGAGCAGATCCTTCGCCAGCGCGATGCGCCACGCCAGCAGATACGCCATCGGCGCGACGCCGACCTCGCGCCGAAACCGTTCGAAGAACGTCGAGCGCGACAGTCCCGCCTCTCGGGCCAGGGCCGCGACCGTCCAGGGAACGGTCGGTCGCTCGTGCATCCGGCGCAACGCGGCGGCCACGCGCTCGTCGGCAAGTCCCCGCAGGAGGCCCGAGGGCGCCGTCGGACCCGTGGTTGACCGGAGCGCCTCGATCAGGAGCACCTCCAGGAGCCGCGCCAGGACCACCTCACGGCCGGGCCTGTCCGCCCGCGTCTCCTCGTTCACGAGGCCGAGCAGCATCGTCAGTCGCCCGACGCCGCGCACATGGACGAACCGAGGCAAGAGCGACAGCAGCAGTTCTGTGTCGTCGGAGGCGAAGGTGCAGTGCCCCACCAGCATGCGCAGGTCGGGCGGCACCTCGGCAGGGCCGAGCCGGAACACGCCGGGGTCGACCTCGACGGGCGGCGGCGCCCGACCCGCCGACGGCGCGACGAGGCTGGAGGCGGCGAAGGCGCTGGCGGCGGGGATCAGCACGAAGTCGCCGGCCGCGAGGATGATCTCTGCCTCGCCGTCGATCGCGAGCCGGCACGCTCCCTCCAGCACCGCCGCGTAGAATGGCTGGCCGTGGTCGTCGCGGCGCACGGTCCAGGCGCCGCCGGCCAGGACCAACTTGGAGAACGAGGCGCTGGGCTGAAGCAGCCCGACGACCTGGGTGAGCGGGTCGACCACTTCGGACGCTCGCCAATGCAATATGGACTTACGCCCGTATCACGTCCGGCAGAGCAGTCCTATCACCCCGTGGTGCGTCACACGGGAGGTCCCCATGAACACGATCCTCATCACCGGCTGCTCATCCGGCTTCGGCCTGGAGACTGCACGCCTGTTCCTCGACCGCGGTTGGCGGGTCGTCGCCACGATGCGCACGCCTCAGGCGGCCCTGCTCGCGAAGTCCGACCGCCTCACCGTCCTGCCACTCGACGTGACCGATGCCGGCAGCATCGCCCAGGCAGTCGCAGAGGCTGGGCCGCTCGATGTTCTGGTGAACAACGCGGGCGTCGGGTTGTTGAACGCCCTGGAGGGCTTGTCGATGGAGTCCGCCCGGGAGGTGTTCGAGACGAATACCCTCGGCACGATCGCCATGACCCAGGCCGTGCTGCCGCAGTTCCGGGAACGGGGCGCGGGAGTGATCGTCAACGTCACGTCGAGCGTGACTCTGCGGCCGCTGCCGCTGCTGGCGGTATACACCGCGAGCAAGGCGGCGGTGAACGCCTTCACCGAGTCCCTCGCGCACGAGCTCTTGCCACTCGGCGTGCGCGCCCATCTCGTCATTCCCGGCCGTTCGCCGGAGACCTCGTTCGGGGCCAACGCCCGCACCCGTATGGGGATGAAGGTGCCGGAGGCCTACGGAGACTTGGCGGGCAAGGTGTTCGCGAACTTTCAGCAGGCGACGGAAGAGCTAACCCGGGCCTCAGACGTCGCCGAGGCGGTCTGGCGTGCAGCAACCGATCCGGCTTGCCCGATGCGCCTGCCTGCCGGCGCTGATGCGATCACCTGGGCGGCGGCCTGACACGAACCCGCGAACGTCTGCTTCCGCTACATATTTGGGCGGAAGCGGACTGGCAGATATCCACCCAACTCGGTCGTAGAGCGGACCGGCAGATCCCGACCCATGCCAGCCGTACCGACTGACGTTTGCACTTCTCGCAAGCGGCCGTTCAACACGGCTTCCAGCTTCGCTCATTCGAACGATCACCGGTGCTGGTGCGCGAGGCGCCCAGCCCTATACCTGCCGCACCATCCCCCTTGGCGGCGCTCGTCGTTAAAGCGGCTCAGGCCTGCAGGGCCGTGATGACCTTGCGCTTGTGCGGAAGGACCGGCTGCCATCCCCGGGTCTAAAGGGCTGCACGCCGACGTTGCAGCCCGGCGGCGCCGATCGCGAGGTGGATGCGTCGGTTCGGGTCATCAATTTCGATGGGGTCGCCCTGCTCGAACAACCTAATCAATCCCCCTTCGGCAGCCTCCGGTGCGGATCGGTGTTGAACCATGACCCTGGCAGAGATGCCCCTAACTGCTTGGTAGAACGAGGAGATCTAAAACTTTGGGTGGGGTCGCGATCGGGGCTGATCGCGACTCCAGGTCAATGGCTTTTAAGCCGATTCCGTAATGACTTAGCAGAGCTATAGGAGTGATCAAATTTTAATGGCAATCTACATACTGAACTAGTATCGACCACAACACATCACGCTAAGCTTTGTTCAAGAAGCCATCTAGGTATAAACGGATCACCCCACGTCAAATATTATTAATCAACATTTTCTGTAAATGGCAGACAGAAAAATCATTGCAATTGCCATGCTCAGTGCCACCAGCGGACTCATGTATCGCAAAGCCTCTAACGTAAAAAGGAATAAAATTCCAATAAAGGTTATTATCACCGATCGACTCCAAGCTAGGTCTGTGATGGTACACAGAAGAAATACGATTTTCGTTGATGATCTGCATGATCTGCACGAGGCGGATAAAGTGTTTGGAGATGCGCTTACATTTTGATCGAAACCGAGCCAATACTATTGACATGTCCAAACAGTCGAGGCCGAGACTCTTCGGCATCTCGGCCCGCACGCTCACACGATCAGGCTTGGAGGCCATTCCAGTAAACTCAGTATTTTCTACCGATGAAAGTGCAATTTTTGTCAGTCCGACCGTGTCGTTATAAGGCGATAGATTGGGGTTTTAGAGATCGTTAAGACATGTTAACAAGGCTTGAAGTGCCGGGTATAAGGTGCGCTTTCGTTTAGCGCATGGGGCCGGCGAAAGGCTAGAGCGCTCGATGCACCCTGACGATAAACGAACAGATTCCTGGGATTCAAACCTGGGGCTTGGTGCGCTCGTGTTGATGACAGGCCTGGCCGTTGTCACATTGCCGATGGCGGCGCTGGTCTTCGCGTTTGACCAAGTGTCGTTGCTGATGAGCAATGCGGCAAAAGCCTTTCTCCGTAAGGCGGCGACCTAATAGGCGGTGTGCGAGACTCCAACCAAGGATTTGGAGCATTTTCCCTGATTCCTAGAGCATGAAAATGCTCTCACCATTCGTGCTAGGCATTCTCTTCCAGCGAGGTGGCATCTGCCGCTCTTGTGTATGCTCTCATTCCAATAGACGTCATCTTGCGAGTCGGCACTCGCGGCTTGTCCAGGAGCCAATGCTCACCTGCTTTGGGGCCGGGTCTGCGTGCCTTGGACGATGCTGACGAGGTCCCGATGACGTGGGCGCGGGATCTATCCGTCGTCGAATAAGTCCTTGTGGCTCCGCGCGTAGCCCCGGTAGGCTCGTGACATGGCCGCGATGGTCGATCAGACTGACGACCGTCGTCCGATGGGCCCCATCCTCACCCGATGTCCGATAGTCCGTTGCGAAACTATGCAGGTACGCTCGCTCCCGGTGCGGAGGAATTCTGGCACGCCCTGACGTCACGTCACATGGCCGCTGGTCACGAGCGTCCTCGAGACGGCATCCGGCGCCGGCCGTGCCACCTGGACGATCGGGCACCTTACTCGTGGCGCGCATCAGCCTTGGCCAAAGAG
This sequence comes from Methylobacterium sp. WL120, assembly GCF_008039465.1. Taxonomy (NCBI): domain Bacteria; kingdom Pseudomonadati; phylum Pseudomonadota; class Alphaproteobacteria; order Hyphomicrobiales; family Methylobacteriaceae; genus Methylobacterium; species Methylobacterium sp. WL120. The sequence continues at coordinate 27,240 of NZ_VRUT01000022.1, forward strand.
CTTGAGCGACACGGCGGAGCCGTCGATCGCCTCGATGCCGCCCGCGCAGTTGATGGTATGGAGCCGAGACCCCGTCCAATCCGGACCAGGCTGGATGCGATGGCGTATTATTTGAGCAAAATGGCTTTCGCTCAGTTCGGTGACTTCGGCCAGGACTAAGGCGCCTCCATAGCGCTGCGTACAGTCCTGCGCGGGCCGCCACAGCCGACCTTCGTGGATCCGCATACAGCCCGCGGGCCGCGCCATCCCGGCATCAATGATGATGGGATTGTGCGGATGGGCGATCCAAGGTCCAAAGAGGTCGGAAGCGGTGAACAGACCGAGCGTATCTGAATAGGAGCCTGTCCCGTCGTAAAGGGTCGCAAACATCCACCACCGGTCGCCATGCTTCATTACTGTCGCGTCGCTGGCCACCAGATCGGTGAGAAGGTCCCGGTCCCGGACCCAACGCCAGGGGTACGGGTCAGCGCGATACAGCGACACCGTCCGGTTTGCCGCGGTTTCCGGGATCATCCAGACGTTTCCCGCATGCGCGAAGACGAAGGGATAGGAGAGATGAAAGCTTTCCTCCAGGACCGGGATCGCAGGCCCGACCGGTCCGTCTGGGCCGAATGCGAAGGCTGAGATCACCGCCCGGCCTACATGGTGATCGAAATCCTCAACAAACAAGGTAGACTGACCCTGCCAGGAAAAGGGGAAGGGGTCGGCATAGAAATGATGGCCTGGCCCGGTGAGGACCCGCCAGGGGGCTCCGTCGAGGGTGCCCTTGTCCCAAACCGTCTCGCCCGAGCGCGCGAAGCGCCATCCCGTTCGCCAGTGGTTGGGATAGGCACAAAGCCGGTACATGCGCCGAACGAGCAAGCGAGCCACCCGACGCAAGACATAAGCGCCCAGGGATCCAGACCCGATCGCCGTGATCGGAACGGCGGGCGCACGCCGATCAGGTGCACGAATCGCCATCGCGACAAGCTGGACGAGACGCGTGGCGACGGCCTCGTAGGCATCGCAAAGCGTCGCCACAGCGTCCAACGCAACGATCCCCCGAGCCAGCACGACCTCGTTGTTTTCCACGACCTCAACCAGCGGCGGTCGGCCTTCAAGCAAGGCGTGGAGTAGGGACGCCTCATCGTGATGTCCGTCGAACCGGATCCGCCAGATGGTGCCCTCTTCAGAAGGCATGGTCGCGCCGGGCAACACGAGCCGAACGCTCTCAGGCCCGTGCGAGTCCGGCATAGCTAGACGATCCGGTGCGATCCGGATGCTCGGTCGCTGTCTCGGTCGAGGCCATAGAACGCGCTCCAGAGCAAATAAACTTTCCAGACCGGGAGGGCAGGGTTCCGACACACCAGTCCAATGAATGCTGGGGTGAACATCCATAGCCTTCAATGTATCCACGAGCTCCGTATGCCATTGACGAACGGACGTTCGAGATAGGCATAATCCAAATTTTAAATGGACTCGTCCGGAGGCGGCGCCTAACTTAAGATTCATTGTGACGCCGCCTTTAAAAATTCTTTTCTATGCAACATATGACTCAGTGTTCGAATGATTTGCATGGCCGTATTTTTGCGCCCAAAAAATCGCTAGCCGAACTGGCAAATTCGCATATTCGTTCATTCTATTAGAGCCAACGTCGGAACGGTCCTCGAACTATATCTCTAAATCTCTTGATAGCCATTCAAAGGCAGCGGTCCCTTAAGGTCATACATCAGATGCATGAAATACGTATGCCTGGTCGAAAGCCCGCCCCCACTTTTGTCAAGAGAAGCCTAACGATCGCGAGCCGTGGAAACCTCGCTCTAAGCGGGCGATTCATCAAACAAGGTCGCTATGCTGGTTACAGTGTCATAAGACAGAAAGGCAATCGACTTGGATTGAAAATCCGAAAACTATATGTGGAGAAAGCTGATTGGACCTCCTGGCCATGAAGTTGTGTCTGCGTTGCTTAATTACCGTAACACGGGCGGGCGGTTTACCCGGCCGGCGAGGCTCGTGCATGACGTCGCAGCAGGGTTGAGAGGTTAAGGAGCCCGGACATGAGACCTGCGCGTCGACCGCTCAATCCGCCACGTCCGGGTCGCCGGCATCGCCTCGGCGCCGAACCCGATTTTCGTCCAGGCGCGCGTGAAATTGGCCATCTTCGTTCGGGAGATGCGTATCGGTATGGGGTTCCGGTTCGGCTTTCAACAACTTTACCCTATGGGCCTCAAGCTCTCTCAAACGCTCGTCCTCTCTGCCGGCGGCAAGAACGATGCGGGACCGTCCGTACGAAACTGGGATCCGCGACGGCCGAATATGCCAGAAGGATCTAGCCAAGCTGCCGCGGTGCGCCTGCGCAGAGTCGGCGCCTCACGGAAGCCGCCGCAAGGCCATGTCCTCGGGCCAAGTGCCGGATCTGCACGTCGCGACCGCTGGCGCCGACGACCGCTCCGGCCTGATCCGCGTTCGCGCATACCGCGTCGCAGGCCCCCTTGGGACCGTATCGATCTGCTTCACCTTCGACCCAGTATGGTGAGCCGACTCGTGGCCGAGCAGGTGTTCGTCATATTATTGAGCCACTGGTGCTGGACTGTATGTTCGCCGCGAAGGGGGGGCAATCTGCCGCTTCACCTGCTGTCCCGACCAGTCGTCCGAGACGCCGTCGGCCTCCCTCTCCCCGCTCACGGCTTCCAGAGCTACGAAGGTCCCACGTGGATTCTAGGTAGTTTGACCGAAGCAGCTATGGTGGCACGCCGGTTGCTCGATCCCTAATACAATGGTGGTTCACGCCATACCGCGTCCCAAATAGGGACTGGTATTGAGGAGCTTGCCGATACGAGGTGCGGTCGGGTCTGTCCGTCTTACAACCGGCCGAGAGGAAGATGATGCCGAGGCCCGCTTCGAATGGCTTCCAAGATTGGCCGGTTCAGGCCAGGGTTATCCGTTTGCACGAAGATACCGTTCCAGTGTGGCACGTCCTGCAGAAGCGGAAACTCCTGTTGGCGATGACGATGGTGCTGGGGGCAGCGTTGGCTGCGTCTTTCGTGCTGTATTTTCCGCGCAACTATACGAGTGAAACACAGATACTTGAGGATCCGCGGGGATTAAAGATTTTTTCGTCAGAAGATCTTACGCCGCAGGGGCAAGCCGCAGACATGACGACGGCCTTGGTTGAGACGCAGCTTCGAGTTCTGACCTCCGACAGCGTTCTTCAGAGAGTGGTTGCGCGTCTGGACTTAACGCACGACCCAGAGTTCGACGGATCCGAACGCAACCCCATTCAGGCCGCCATCGAATTCATCAAACGACGCCTCGGTTCCGACGGAAAAGCGGAACCTCTGGAGACCGTGGCGCTCAGGAGTCTTCAGGATAAGGTGCGTGCGCAGAGGTTGGACCGCGGCTTCGTGATACAGCTTCAGGTCACGGCCCATGATGCAGACAAGGCCGCGTCGTTGGGGCTCGCGGTGGCGAAGACGTATATTGAGGGTGAGGCGTTAGCCAAGCGCGAGACCGCTCGCCGCGCCGGCGGGGAGGTACGTGACCGGTTGGACGATCTCGCTACGCGGGTTAAGCAGGCGGAGGAGGCGGTCGAAGCCTTCAAGGTCAAAAACCGGTTGGTTGGGGCCAGCGGCGAACTCGTGAGCGCTCAAGAATTGAGTGCTCTCAATCTACAGATTGTCACAGCTCAGACGAAGACCAGCGAGCTGAAAGCTCGCGCGGATCAGATCCAATCGCTCGCCAAATCCGGCGTCGTACCCGACAACCTACCGGAGAGCGTAAAGTCCTCCACGATCACGTCTTTGCGAACCCAGTTTGCGGAGGCCGATCGCCTGCAGGCGGACGCCGCGGCCCGCCTCGGTCCGCGCCACCCTGATACACTTTCGCTGCGCAATCAAATCGACCGCCTGCGCGGCCAAATCAACGCAGAATTGTCTAGGATCGCCGCGGCGGCCCGTAGCGAGTACGAGCGCGCGCGCGTCAACGATCAAGCGCTGGCGCGGTCTCTGCAGAGTCTGAAAACGCAGGCGCTCGACGTCAGTCAATCGCTCGTCCGGCTCCGGGAGCTCGAGCGGAAGGCACAGGCCAGCCGTACCGTGTATGAGAGCTACCTGGCTCGAAGCCGTGAGATCGGTGAGCAGCAGGGCGTCGATACTGGAAACGTTCGGATCATTTCGCCGCCCCTCCCCCCAAACAAGCCGACCGGACCTCCGGCCACGCTGATCGTTCTAGCCGGGGGCGTGCTCGGGATCGCACTGGCCGCGGCATCAGCGATGTTGTTTGAGGGGGTCAGGCGGCGATCCGCACTTTAACGCTGACCGGGGGGTATCGATCAAAGTAATAATCCCGAGGCCGCTGAGCCGCGAGGGCTGGGAGACCAAAGCGACCCGAGCCATTGTCGACCCATCACGATCGCATCGCCCGCTTATCGTGGGCCGCCCACAACGCTCTGACGAGCATCAATTTATCATCGAGGTTGAACGGAATAGTAATCGGGTCCGCGCCTATCGCGGACAGCAGGGTCTTCGCCGGAATGATGCATCAAGTTTTAGGCGGCACTCTCGCGAATGACGAGGTTTCGCTTGGGGAAATCGGACAGAATTTCCTTGGCGGCTACCGCGTTCTGGTAGTGTCCGTCCTCGGGGCTGCCTTTCTGGCCATGGCGTATGTTGCGGTATCGCCCGCGGACTACCGCTCGGAGGTACGGATCAGGATTGATCCGAGACAGCTGCGGATGCCTTTCCCTGAGCTCGAAGCGAAGGCGATCGCAGACAACCGGATGGCGATCGCGTTTCTGGATAGCCAGGTCCGCGTCCTCAAGTCTTCCACGGTACTTGGCTATGCGATCGATACAATCGGATTGAACCACGATCCGCATTATGCGACGGCGGCGCCGTCACTCTGGGCTCAAGCATTGCGTTTACTACCGGGGAATACCGAAAACGGAGGCCCGGTACGGGTGAAAGATACTCCTACGCTCCAATGCGAGGCTGCGGCCCCGATCACATCGGCGTGCCGCACTTTGACGTTCAGGGCTGCGCTCGATCGGCTTGCCAAAGACGTTACCGTTCGGCGTGCAGCAGGCAGCTATGTAGTGGTCGTCCAGGCGCGGAGCAACGAGCCCGCGATGGCGAAGCGGATCGCCGATGCGATCACGACAGCCTACATCGAGGATATCCGTAGGGCGCGGTCTCGCAGGCTCACCGAGGCGGGCCGCCAGGTCACATCCGGCCTTTCGGCCTTACAAGAGGCCGTCGAGCTCGATGAAGACCGGATCGTCGAGGCTTCGCGACGCTTGCAGATCGTGCGAGGCTCCGACGGCAGCGTGGTCGACCAGCAACTGAAGGAAGTGACGAAGGTTCTGGGGGAAGCGCGCCTGCGATCGCAGGATCTGCAGACGCAGAGCGATTACCTTGCCAGACTGTCTCGATCCGATTCCGGTTTGGACGCGGTACAATTCCCCGACTTTCCAGGGCTCGAAGCTCTTCGCGTCCAGGAAGCGGCGCTCGCACGTCAGGAGGGAGCGATTGTGGTCAAGCTCGGCCCACGTCACCCGGACGTGATGCGGTTATCTGAGCAACGCAGACGCAACCGTACCCTTCTGCGACGCGAGCTTACCCGGACCGCCGAAGCCATCCGCAACGAGGCTGGCCGGGCCCGCGCCGTCGCCGGGGCACTCTCTGTCCGCGCCGAGGAACTGAAGCGAACGGTGTTGGCGACCTCCGCGGCGTCGGTCGAGGTACGCCAGCTCGAAAGGATCGCGAAGGCGGACGGGACCGTCCTCCAGGTAGCCCTCCGCCGCGCAGCCGAACTTGATCAGGTTAGTTCGATAAGTCCCTATGACGTGCGTCTTCTCGGTCCTGCGGACACGCCCAGGGGACCGACCGTGCCACGGTCGAGCATCGTCGCGGCCGCCGCCTTGGCCGGCCTATTCATAGGTGGCGCATGGGTCGCGACACGGTACACGCGCGTCGACAGGCGGGTTCCGTACGAGATCGCGTTCCGAGGATCGATATGCGCATGACGACCCGGACCGCCTTCCTGATGCCGCTCTACAATCCGGATCCCAAGGCTCTTCGAAGAACACTCGAATCGCTGCGGGCCCAGACCGTGTCGGCCGACATCGTCGTTGTCGACGATGGATCGCATTTGCCCGTCGACGGCCTGTGCGGTGGTACAGATGTCACCGTCATACGCCTAGACTGCAACGAAGGCATCGTCGGTGCGCTCAATCGCGGGTTAGTCCATATTCTGGAAAAAAAATACGACTATATCGCCCGTATGGATTGTGGCGACACCTGCCTGCCTGAGCGAATCGCTGCCCAACAAGCTTTCATGGATCGGGAACTCGACGTGGATCTCCTGGGGGCTCTGGCATCAATTGTCGACGAGGATAATCGATATTTGTTCACCGAAGGCACGCCAGGCGATGCCAAGGCTGTCCAGCAGAAGCTTTGGGACAATGCCGCCTTCAAACATCCAACGTTTTTCCTGCGAGCGCGATCTCTTGCACAGCTTGGGCTGTACTCGCGGCATTATCCACATGCCGAGGATTACGAGTTCGCCCGGCGCTACGCCAAGTACGGCGTTATTGCGTGTCTCGATACTGTCCTCATCGTCTACGAGAAGACGACGGGCGGACTGAGCATTCGTAATCGTGGAGCACAATTGCGGTCTCGTCTACGAGCACAGCTGCGTTACTTAGATTGGCGGCGCATGGCGGCATTCCTCGGTGTGTGCCGCACGCTCGCGACCATGGTCATGCCGGCCAGCGTCTGGGCCCGCGCCTCGAAACTTTATTGGCAGAGGATGGAAAAAGGGCGTCATCCTTGCCGAACGGACGGCGGTTTGTGAAACCTGTCACGAAGGCGACGCGTCGGTCGCGGATCGCGATCACGCTCTTCGCCCTGGCGATAGTCCTGCTCCCGATCACAGGGTTGACCGGGCTGGACGCGCTTGGTGAACTGAAGGGCTCGGCGAGTGTTTACGTCCTACTTCTCGTCCTCGTGGCGATGTGCTTCTATGGACGGCTGGCGAGTGTGATATTGCCCCGTGTCTTGCTCGTCTTCATCGCGCTCCTTACAACCTGGATCGTTGTGGATGCTGCACTCAACATCGAATTGATCGCGACAGCCGCACTGGGAGTTCGATCCGGCGGCGGGAAATTTCTGACGTCGTCGATGGTTATAGGTTTCGGCGTCGCCGTATCTATCGTCGCGGCGCATATCTTGGGCGATCGGCACTGCGTCCAAACCGCGTTTCTTCGTCCCCTGAGTTGGGGTGTCCTCTTATGCGCGGTCTTCGCAGTCCCAGAACTCCTGACGTGGGTGTCGCCGGCCATGACGCCGGTCTATCAAGCGACGACTGCGTTGTTTCACACGGTGGAGACCGAACAGGGCCGGGTCATCGGCCGACTAACGAGCATCACATTTGAGGCTCCGGATCTGGCCTACTTCACCGCGATGGCGTTGCCCTGGCTCCTGCTCGGATCGCGGTTGACGTTCGCCCGAATCGGCGAACACGGCCGGGCCCTTGCACATGCAGCGTCCGTGGCAGGCCTCGTTCTTCTGCTGCTGAGCCAGTCGCGTACAGGATTTCTAATGCTGGCAACCATCGTCGCGGCCGAGACCACGTTCTGGGTGGGCCTCCGACGACTACGCCTGCCTGCCGCATCGATTTCGATTGCGCTCGCCGCATGCATCGTCTGCTATGTCTTCTTCATCTCGCATTGGATCTCGACGATCAGTGCGACGGCAGTCGCTAATGAAGACGTCTCGACAATCACGCGATCTGCCCTCCTTACCGCGCAACTTTCGATTTTCGCCGAGCATCCATTCATCGGCGTCGGTTTCGGTCAATACGGCTTCTACGTGCCCGATGTTCTGCCGTCCTGGGCCTGGAGCAGCTACGAGATCGAACGATTCTTCGAGACCCAGGGGGAATTTCCGGCCTCGTTCAACGTCTTCGGGCGGATCGGGGCCGAACTCGGCATGCCTGGACTGCTGATATGGTTCGGTTTCTGGATCACAGTCGTGCACCGGGTCGCCGCGTCAGCTTCGTCGTTGCCCGACCGGTCGTTCGCACTCTACGTCAACCTTGCGATCCTGTCGTCTACGCTTACCCTCCTCGTCGGGGGTATTAGCACCGATGCCTTTCGGCGGCCGGAAACCTGGATTCTGATCGCGATCGTAAGCCTCTACGCCGGTCGGAGCGGTACGCGTCAGGAATCCGTATGAAGCTTCCCGGCACAGGGCGCGGGACAGGCCCTGGAGCGTGGACCCTGGCCGCGTCAGGATGCATCCTGGCCGCGTCCATTGCACTGGCCGCTTGTGCCGAAGAGGTCGCCACCGCCCCCCAGGACGTCGCCGCGACCTTGGCGGTCCAACTCACGGACCAGTCGCTGCGCACGGTGCGTTGGCGTGAGGACCTTGATCTGGCGGTACGGATCGGAGCGTCCGTGGTTCGGGTCGATTTCAATTGGCCCTGGACCGAGACCGAGCCCGGCCGCTACGACTGGTCGACTTATGATGCGTTGGCGACCGAATTATCGAAGCGCCGGTTGCGGCCGCTATTCATACTACATCGGCCCAATCGACTTCATGGGCGATCGTTGGACTCGCGCGACTCAGGGGACCAGGAACCCGTCGTAGCGCCGCCGCGCAGCGCGGACGAAATCACCGCCTTCGGGCGTTGGGCCGCAGCTGCAGCCCTCCATTTCAAAGCGCTCAGGCCGATCTGGGAAATCTGGAACGAGCCTGACGGTGAAGGCTTCTGGCCGCCACGGCCGAACCCAACGGAGTACACGCGTCTGGCTCGTGCGACGTGCGACTCGATCAAAAGCGTGGTCCCCGATGCCTTTGTGGTCGGGCCGGCCGCTGCGGAGATGCCCACGGTCTGGGACGCTACGAAGCCGTTGGTGAACGAAGTCCTGAGGGATGTCGGACTGATGCGGTGCCTGGATGCCGTCAGCCTACATACCCATCGTTTTGGACAGACGCCGGAGACGGTGAGTCGTGACTACGCTGTATTCCGCAAGATCAGAGCCGGTCTGTCCGCCCGCGAAATCCCCATTGTCGATACTGAATGGGGCGATTCGGTCTATCGCTCGGGGCTCACGGAGGCGCGCCAGGCCAGTTGGCTGACGCGCATGTTCCTGACGAACATCGTCGAGAACATTGCCCTGACGAACTGGTACTGTCTCGTCGATACCGGCGACGACGAGGGGGAGATGGAGGATCGGTTCGGTCTTGTGACCCGGACGGGCCGCCTGCGTCCCGGGTTCCTGGCCTACCGGACGCTGTCCCAGGCGTTGCGCGGCCACACGCTGCGAAACGTGATCGCCCGCTTCGATCCGGAAACGGCGAAGGGTACGACGGTCCTGATGTTCTGCAGGCCGGACAATGCCTGTAAGATCGCGGCCTGGACGACGGAGATGCCGGATAAACCCCTACGGTTCGTCATCCAGGGGTGGGGCATTTCGGGCCCGATCGTCGGACATCTCGGCCAAAGGCTGCCATCGACACCGCAGGACGATACCTCGGCCACGCTCTCGCTCTCGACCGACGTGCAGTTCGTCCCAATCAAGCGGCTGTCCAACGATCAGAACGGGACTGCAATCCGAAGGTGATGGTCCCATCGCCCGCAGGCCGCGCCGGGGCGTATCGTCGGCAAAGCGTCGTCGTCCTGCCTGACGTGCGTGGACGCGTGGTCTGTTCGTGAGCCGCACAATTGCATGCCGGCCGGATCAACTCGCGGAACCGATCCACCAGGCATCCAGTGGATCGGCGAACGCCAGCATCAAGCGAGCGAGGCTCATCAAATCCAGTCTGCGGGTATTGGCCGACCACGCGCCGATATAAGTTTAACAATACAACTTCTAGGTGAGATCTTTTATAGAAATACACGTGCGCTTAAGTAGTCTATACCGAGCTTATCTAAATCGTGTAGCCGCCTGTTTCAGTCTATAAGCCAGTACGCTATAGGCGAATTTCAGGCGACATAACGATGCCTAGGCACAGCGGCGGCGAACCGCTCCGCCCCATCGAGATCCTCCATGCCGCCGAGACGGGAATCGGGGGAGTAAACTCGGTCGTTATCGGCCTGGGTCAGAAGCAGATCGGACGTCTGGGCGAGGGCAGTGTCCACGTCCTCGTCCCACGGAATCATGCCGCAGAATATGCCGGGACGGGAATCGTCACGCACGTCTTCGAGAGACGATCGAGGAGCGTTCGCTCGTTCGTTGCTTTCACATTCTGCCTTGCCGGGCTATTGCTGAAGCTAAGGCCATCGTTCGTCATACTCCACAGCTCGTTTGCGGGGCTGGCAGGCAGGATCGTGTTGGCCCTCTTCTGGCCGTGGTACAGACCCGTAGTCATTTACTGCGCCCATGGTTGGGCGTTCACGATGTCCGTCTCTGCGCAACGCGCACGAATCTTCGCGGGAGTGGAGCGCGTGCTCGCCCGCCTAACTTCAGCGATCGTCTGCATCAGTGAAGCTGAGTATCACGCCGCGATACGGTTCGGTCTCCCTGCCCGTCGGCTACATCTTGTTCCAAATGGGACGCCGCGGCCCGACGGCGCTCCGTGCCCGACCCCCTATCCACGCCTTGATGGCACCATTAATCTTCTATTTGTCGGTCGCCTCGACCGACAGAAGGGGATCGATCTGCTCGTAACCGCTCTTACTAATGCACCGTTTCTCCCGATCTCGTTGACGGTCGTCGGACGTGCGGTGACCGATCCGGTCAAGCTCGAAAGACTCTCCAACATCACCTACATCGATTGGCTTCGCCCACAGGATCTTGCGCCCTATTATGCCCATGCCGACGCGGTCGTCGTTCCCTCCCGCTGGGAGGGGTATGGGCTCGTGGCAGCCGAGGCGATGAGTTTCGGGACGCCGGTCGTTGCGAGCCGCATCGGCGGCCTCGCGACCCTTGTCGAGGACGGCGTATCTGGCTTCCTGTTCGATCCGGCATCGGCCAGCGAACTTCATGACGTCCTGTCCGGATTGGATCGCGAGACGCTGATGGGGATGCGAACGGCCGCGTTTCGTCGATGGGAGCAGGTCGCGGACATCCAGGATATGGAAAGACGATATTTCATCCTCATGCAGTCACTCGCCGCGAATGGCCATCGCGTAAAGGAGATCGCCTCGGCCGCAGACATTGTTGGAAGTCAGGCGGAGAGTCGATGATCGGCGTGTCACGCCTTCTACGGGTTCGTGAACCGGCCTTTCTCGGCCGACTCAGGATTGGAGCGGTAATCCTAGTCCTTAGGGCCGGGGCGATCGCTTCGAAGTTCGGCTTGACCCTTTTCATCGCTCATTTTCTCGATCTTGAAACGTTGGGGATCTACGGGTTGATGACGGGTGCCGTGGTCCTCGTCCCTATCTTCATCGGCCAAGGTGTCCTAGGCACTCTTGGCAGAAACTCCGTCGATCAGAGTCTGGCCGACCTGCTAGCGGACCTCGCCCCATACTGGGCGTTTCTGACGGTAGCATACCTCGCCGTCATAGCGATGTCGTTCCCCTTGATGTGTCAATATTTGCTGCCACATCTGGTTCTTCTCGTCGGCATTCTGATATTTATTGAGCACTTGAACGGCGACATTCTCGTAATTCTCAACCATCGTCAGCGGCCAGAGTTTGCTAATCGTCTGCTCGTCATTCGTACGGCGGCATGGATCGTCTGCTACACAGGATTGGCCTACTGTATTCCCGGGATGCGCACCCTCACGGTCCTGTTGACCTTCTGGCTGGCCGGTGCCGGCGTCGCGCTAGCCTGCTTCGTGTGGGACTGCCGCAATTGGCCATGGCATGTTGCCTATGCACAATTCCGCGACACGAAGGCCCTCGCCTGCCTCATAGAGCGGTCACGAACCTTATACCTCAACGAGATGACGAACACCGGTAGCCAATATCTCGATCGCTATCTCGTGGGAGCGATGCTCGGCCTAGAATTGGCCGGCGTCTACTTCCTGTTCTGGTCGTTTGCCAATGCGCTCAGTAACGTCATCAGCACGAGCTTGCTCCAGGTGCAGCAACCCGCGATCATCATGTCGCGACACAACCCCGAGGAGCAACGGAGGCTGCTCGGCGCGCTTCGGGTCGAGGCAGCGGTTGCCAGTTTGGCGCTCGGCCTCGTGACTGCGTGTCTCGCCTACGTAGGCCTCGTGCTCTATCCCCGCCCGATTTTCAGCAGCCAAAGATTCGTCTTGCTCGTCCTGCTTTTGGGATTTTTGGTGCGCATGGCGTACGAGGTCGAGGGCATCGGCCTCTACACACGCCATGAGGACCGAAACACTTTGTTCAGCGCCTTGCTCGTGCTCGTGCTGTCCGTTGCCGTCACGCTGTCGGCGACCCCGTTTCTCGGCCTCCTCGGACCCGCTTCTGCCGTCGTCGTGTCCTACGTCACTGGCGTATGGTGGCGCTTAGACCGCAACAAGAAGGCCTATGCGGGATCCCCGATTCGTTCACCGCCGGGCATGAGTAGCTGAGTATGGCTGAAGGCTACCTGACTGGCGATGCCACTGCGCACGCAGGCGCAACCGACGTGGCGCTGTTCATGCCGACCCTGACCGGTGGCGGCGCAGAACGGATACAGCTGATCTTAGCACGATATTTCCTCGCGCAGCATCTCAAAGTCGACGTCGTCGTCTGCAAGCGCGCTGGCTCTTTGGGCGACAGCATTCCGATCGGTGCGCGGCTGGTGAGCCTCGACGCCAAGCGTGTCTTGCTAAGCCTGAAGCGGTATGAGCGGTATCTTCGTAAGGCTCGCCCACGGGTCGTCATCAGTTCCGTCGAGAACGCCAGTGCCGTCGCCTGCATGGCGCGTGCGCGCGGGTCGCATCGTCATCGTCTCGTCGTCCGGCAGGACAACGCCTTAACCGGGGCTGCGACGGTATGGCGAGACCCTCGTCGATGGGCGTGGCTGATTCTTCTGTCAATCGTCTATCGCTATGCTGATCACCTTATCGCGGTGTCGCGAGGCGTGGAAGGGCAGCTCCGGCGACTAATCGGCAAAGGCGGTCCCCCTATCGGCCTCGTCTACAACCCGGTCATCTTACCGGATTTCGCGACGCGGCTTCACGAACCTTCCATGGCTGCGCGACCCCTATGCCGACATCCGATGATCGTCGCGGCGGGCAGGCTCCATCCGGTCAAGGATTACCCGACACTGCTGCGAGCCTTCGCTCTGCTCCGCCGCAGCATACCGGCGACCTTGGTCATCCTGGGCGAGGGTGATGCGCGCGCGGAACTCGAAGCCCTCGCTGGGGAGCTTGGCATCGTCCATCATGTCGAGTTCGCCGGTTTTGTCTCCAATCCCCTACCGCTGATCCACGTTGCGGACGTGTTCGTCCTCTCGTCGCTGTCGGAAGGCTTAGGAGGCGTCCTGGTCGAGGCGCTGGCAGCCGGGACACCTGTCGTCAGCACCGATTGCCGGCATGGGCCGAACGAGGTTCTTGGAGGGGGCCTGTACGGTCGCCTGGTTCCGGTGGGCGATGTCGAGATGCTGGCCAACGCAATGAAGGAGACACTTGACGATCCCCGTCCGCTCCCTTCCGTCGAGCTGAAGGCCCACCTGACGCAGTTCTCCTTCGACTTTGCAGGTCGGCGGTACATGGATTTTCTGCTGTCTTAAGGCGAGCTTTCGGTCGACCCTTGTGATCCGATTGCATCGTTGCACTGTACGGAGGCACCGTGAACGACGAACCCATTCAAGAAGCCGCTAACGCTCTCCGCGCGATGGGCTGGAAGGTCGTGCCGACTTGCGATGACCTCGGTTTATGGCAGGTAGATGATGAGCAGCTTGGCGATGCCGATCTCATGGCGCTTGCTCGTCTCGTTGGGCTGATGACCGGTCCAGAAATGATCCATTGAAGCCCGCCGATATTCAACGCTGGCGCCTGCCGCTCAAGCTGATCGGCTGGGGCTACGACGCGCCGGGGCGGAGATGCTTTGAACTTCACGAAAGACTTGGTTAATCTCGTAGGTGAAAGTTCGACCAAAGCTAGTTCACGGGTGGAGCACGATCGGCCTTGATTCTGATCTCACATAAAAATTGGATTTGCCTGTTCTATCAGGTAGTTAGTGACGACTCTGCCAAGTGCATGCTCCGACGCCGATCCATACCCTGAGAAATTCCACTGTCTTATCACTTATCTGGATAGGGTTTCGACCAGCTTTAGTCTTCGGCAGACGCCGCCGAACAGCTGAGATGGGCGCAAACCCGTCAATCATCGCTTCGCGGTGGGACGTCTGCTTCTTACGAATCGCCGTTCAAAACCGGACCGGCAACAATCCACCCAACGACGCCATTCAGCGTGGCCGCTTTGCGCCAATAGCGGAAGTTCGGTGCCCGCCAGGAAGCGGACGTTCCGCATTCGACCCTTGTCAGCCGTGCCGATAGTTGTCGGCGCGCTCCGCAAGCGTTCGTTCATTGGCCGTCGGGCCACATCTGTTTGGGGTGCTTAAGGATCCAATACGGTCAGCCGCTAAGCAATACTCCTATGCAGCTTGTCGAAGGTGGCTGTCAGGATGTCCCGTATAATATGAACTGGAATTTTATTACACGGCGTCGGTTTTAGCATATGAACTGTGATTACGGTCCACTCGGCATCCGTCAGAGCATTTTTATTGCATAGGCCCGAATGCCCATGCATCCGCCGGGTTGTCTGGAGTCCACATGGCAGGTCCAGGTCAGGTTTCAGCGCGTTGTAGGGATCACTGCCATTTTAGCCGCTCAACCTCGCCACGGCCTTGATCGGTCAGGCACTTACACGCGGCTTGCCAAGGGGGGCACCGATGTCGATCGAGAAAAACAACCCGCGATTGTATTTTTTCAACGTGGTTGAGGTCGCGTTAATTGTTTCGCCGCCACTTGGAATCCGTCTTCACCGCGTCGTCGTGCCGTCACGCTCGGCACCCGACTGGTGGCCACGCGGCCGCCGGACCGTCTCTCCGCGCCTTCGGATGGCCGCATGTCGCACGCCAGTTCCTGCCCGCCGCGGAGTTGCCTGCTCGCGACGACCGCCTTGCTGCCGCTGATACTCGGCATGGCGGCGATGACGGTGCCGGTGGGTCCGGCGCATGCCGCCTGCGCGGCGACCACGACAAGTCTCGCCTGCGACGGGCCGGACGACGTGACTCTGGCGAGCTCAATCGGCGGCTCTGGTGGCCTTTCGAAGGCTGGCACGGGCAGCGTCACGCTCTCGGCCGCCAATACTTATGCCGGCGGCACCAGTCTCACTGCCGGGACGCTGTCGACGACGGGGGCTGGGACGCTCGGTGCGCCCGACGCAGCGCTGGTGGTCTTGGGCGGACGACTCGACCTCGGCAGCACGACGCAAGCCGTCGGACTGGTCCGGCTCACCAGCGGCACCATTGGGGACGGGACGCTGCGCGGCTCGGTCTACGACGTGCAATCCGGCAGTATCGATGCCGCGCTGACCGGCTCCGGCCCGCTCGTGAAGTCCGGCACTGGCACGGTGATGCTGTCGGGCGCCAACACTTACTCAGGCGGCACCCGCGTCGACGGCGGCACGGTGAAACTGACCTCGACCGGACGCCTCGGCGCCGCGGACGCCGCCCTCGTGGTCGGCGGCGGAACGCTCGACCTCGGCGGCACCAGCGCGAGCGCCGGCCCGGTGGTGCTCACCGCCGGTACCATCCGCAACGGCACCCTGCGCGGCGCAATCTACGGGCTTCAGGCCGGCACTGTCGATGCAATTCTGTCGGGCGCCGGCTCCCTTGCCAAAAGCGGCGACGGCACCGTGCTTCTCAACCAAGCGAACAGCTATTCCGGCGCCACGACGGTCACCAACGGGATTCTGCGGGCCGGGATCGCCGGCGCTCTCCCCACGGGCACGACACTGATCGTCGCCGGGGCCGGAAGCCTCGACCTCGCCGGCACCAACCAGAGTGTTGCCGCGCTCAATGGCGACGGCCGGGTTTCGCTCGGCGGCGCCACCTTCACCGTGGGCTCGAATGGCGGCGACGCGCTGTTTTCCGGCACCATCGACGGCACCGGCGCGCTGGTGAAGGCCGGCGCCGGGCGGCTCGATCTCACCGGCAACAGCCCACTCGCCGGCAGCGTGACGGTGGCGGAGGGGCGCTTGCGGGTCGGCGGCAACCTCGGCGCGGCCGACGTTTCCGTCGCCTCTGGCGCGATCATCGAGGGTACCGGCACGCTCGGCGGCCTCAGCATCCGAAGTGGTGGCCGCTTGGCTCCCGGCTACGACGCGATTGGTACGCTGTCGGCTAACGGCAACGTCCTGTTCGAGGCAGCCTCGACCTACCAGGTGAAGGCGGACGCTGCCGGCCACAGCGACCGGATCGTGGCGGGTGGCATCGCGACGTTGCGCGGCGGTCTCGTCGACGTGCAGGCGCAGGCCGGCACCTACCGCGCAAACACCACCTACACAATCCTCGATGCCGCGGGCGGCGTGCAGGGGCGGTTCGCCGGCGTGACCGCGAACTTCGCCTTCCTGACGCCGTCGCTGACTTATACCAATCGGTGTTGATCATCACCGATGAGCCCAGTCGCGCAGTCCGAGAGACATGATTTTCCATGGCTGCTCGGTCAGCCCGTTCCAGGCATTGCAGCAGCGATCGACGATGTCGTCGTAGGATG